>CANIAS010000073.1 GCA_947465495.1 Candidatus Pollutiaquabacter sp.
ATTTTCATTGTAAAAGGTACCAAGTTGATTACACCCTCGCTGCAAGAGGCTTGTGTAGCAGGTGTTGTGCGAAATGTGCTGCTTCAGCTAGTCCATGAAAAAGGAGGACAAGTTTCCGAATCGACTGTTACTGTGCAAGATCTTTTAGAAGCTGATGAAGTATTTCTAACGGATGTGATTCATGGCATTCGATGGGTAGGAGCTTTTCGCAACAAGAGATATTTTCATACTCATTCCAAGCAGCTTTTACAATCGCTCAACGATTTACAACAAAAGCAGAATTAAATTTAACGTCCCACTTTTCGCTGATTAGTATGTTTCATTGAAGGTTATTGTACAGCCGGTAATTGCATTTTCAAAAACTATCTAATCACCCCAAAATTATTTGTCTTTAGGATCCGGAAATACTTTTCGCAAGTAATCCATTTTTGACGATATGCCTGATTGCTGCGGGAAAACACCTTGGTTAGCAACGCGAATGTCTTCCAGTGAATAAAAGGCATGCGGATCATGCCGATCAATTAATTGGCGAGCCAGCTCTACATCTTTGCGCTTTAGAATAGTGAAAATAATTTTCACGGGTCCTTTGCTTCCTTTACCATCGATGACCGTAATTCCGAAGCCCGAGTTTTTCAACGCGTCAATAAGAGCAATGGCATCTCCCGGAAGAATGATTCTGATCACTTGCATACCCAATGCCAATTGACGCTCTATCATCAAGCCTACGTAAGTACCCATCGCGAAGCCACCTGCAAAACCGAAATAGCAAAGCGGATTGTCCAGGTGCTGCATGATTTGACGGACAGATACTAACCAGATTAAAACTTCAAAAAATCCGATAAAAGGAACAACGTTTCGAAGGCCTTTGGAGATAAAGACATTTCGTAGTGTGCCAAGGGTCACATCGGCCATTCGGGCCAGGAAAATCAATAAGGGTAGAATGACCCATTTGAAGAAATCCGATTCGAAAAACGTGGCATCCATAACTGCAAATTAACACAATAATTCCTCAACCAGAGAAGGTATTCCGTCACCTGCCGTTTGTTGAATCACACGAAACGATGAATGCACCCGAGGTGCTTTTGGGTCAATGATGTATTTGCGGCAGTCAAAGGGAGTATAATCAATCAATCTTGCTGCGGGATAAACCGCTAGTGACGTTCCGGTAACGATAATGATATCGGCAGCTGAAACAATCTCGGCCGCACGTTCCAGTTCCGGAACCATTTCTCCAAACCAGACTATGTGCGGACGAAGTTGTGATCCTAATTCACATTTATCGCCAAGGTTCAGTGACCAGCCATCGATATCATAAATTAGTTTTGGGTTTAATGTACTGCGAGATTTTCGCAATTCGCCGTGCAAATGAATTACCGTTGAAGAGCCAGCGCGTTCGTGCAGGTCGTCTACGTTTTGAGTAATAATTGTAACTTGATAGGAGCGTTCCAATTCAACCAACGCCAAGTGGCCTTTGTTGGGTTTTGCAGTAAGCAATTGTACCCGACGTTGATTGTAGAAGTCAAGCACCAATGCCGGATCTTTATGCCAAGCTTCAGGTGTTGCTACATCCTCGATGCGGTAATTCTCCCAAAGTCCGTCGCTATCGCGAAAAGTTCGCAATCCGCTTTCAGCGCTAATTCCTGCTCCGGAAAGAACCACAATGTGTTTCATACGTGCTCAATGAAAACGGGCTCCAATTGGAAATTTAAAGCCGTTTAATAGGGCTTTCAACGGCATACGTTGTTTACCAGCTAATTGTAGGTCAGTAATTTCGAGGTAGCCATCTGAAGTATGTACATGCACAAACGAGCGTAGGTCAGTTTCGATACTGCCGGGAAGTTTTTCACACTTACCTGTAATGAAAGGAACACTTTTGTAAATTTTACAATCAATATCAGGCGTGCTATCGTCTATATGCAAGCTGGTATGCGCTGCTGGATACGGCGATAATCCACGTATGAGATCATGGATATTTTTAGTCGGTTGGGACCAGTCGATGCGAGTATTTTCTCGATTGAGTTTTGGTGCTGGCCGTAATTCTGTTCCGATTTCTAAAAACTGTTCTTGATTGGAAGTGTGTGCATTTCCATTTGCGATAGCTAGTACCGTCTTGACTACTAATTGCGCACCGACATCTTTCATGCGGTCGTGTAATTCACCCGCTGTCTCATGTGCTCCAACAGGTAGTATTTCACGGAGGATGATTGCTCCGGTATCAATTTCTTGTTGCAGAAAAAATGTGGTGACGCCTGTGGTGTTTTCTCCGTTGATAATGCACCAATTGATTGGGGCAGCTCCGCGGTACTGCGGTAATAAAGAGCCATGCAAATTGAAAGTGCCTAACGGCGGACGATTCCATACTACTTCCGGTAACATTCGAAAAGCAACAACAACTTGCAAGTCCGGCTTCAAGTCGTCTAATTCTTGGAGGAAGTCAGCTGACTTAAGTTTTTCCGGCTGAAGTACTTTCAGTCCTTTTTCAAGCGCGAATCGTTTAACCGGAGAAACAGCTAACTTCCGACCGCGCCCTGCAGGTTTATCGGCTACTGTGACAACTCCAACTACGTTTAAGCCTGCTTCTAACATGGCTGCTAGTGATGCCACAGAGAACTCCGGGGTCCCCATGAAAACAATTCGTAGTGATGATGCATCCATGATGTTGGCAAGAATATACGGTCAAACGGAAATAGATTTCCATTTCTTTCCGCGAATGTAAAGATAGGAAGCTGTCCCAATAAATGTCCAGTACACCAGTTCAGACATCCAGACCACTTCAACACTGGATGGTCGCACGAACGTGGTGTAATAAATATAGACCATGTACAGGATGATAGCAGCAATTTCGATATACAAAGCGTTTCGCGTAGCGCCTGTTCCACTTACCGCACTGATTAATACGATGGCAGAGGAAAAAAAGAACATGGATAGAACTACTACGAAATAACTTATCCGTGCATCTGAAATCAGTAAATCGTCAGTAGTAAAGATCCCTAATACGATGGTTGGAAATAGTGCCATAATCACAGCCATGGAAGCCGTTGTGATAAATGCCATGAGGAGGATGCGTTGCACTAGCTGGATTACTTCCTGCTTGCGGTCTTGTCCAATGATATTGCTGACCATGGAATTAGCTGCCACTGAAAATCCCCAGATGGGTGTCATGGCAATCATGTAAGCACCTCGCACTACGTTTGAAATTGCCAGCTCATGCTTTCCAATCTTTTCAATGAATATGAAAAATATAAACCAGGCACCCATGGATAGGATGTTTTGAACGACTAATGGTAATGATAATTCAATGATCTTACTGTTGAGGGAACGACTCAATGATTTGAAACGAAATAGTTGAAACTCTTTGATGCCTGGACGAGAAGAGGTCCAGAGTACTAAAAACAGTAAAGCCATAGCCTCGGCAATGCTGGAGGCTAAACCTGCTCCTGCAATGCCTAAAGCTGGCATTCCCAGGTGACCGAAAATCAATCCATACCCAAGTAGCATATTGATAGCAGCCATTAGAAAGGCATAAATGCCATAGATTTTTGGTTGAGCAATTCCGACAAAAAAGGATCGGAAGACAGTGGCCATCATGATGAAAAAGAGACCGTAGGATCTGTAGGATAGAAACTCATCAGTAGCCTGCAATACCGCCTGGTCGTTAATCATGTAAGGCAGTACGGCAACCAACACGTATTTTAAAATAAAAAACAAGATGACACTTAAGCCAGTCAGAATTAGAAAGCTTTGGTCAAAGATGGCACCAATGGAAGGATGGTCTTTTTCACCTGCCCTTCGTGCAATCAAGATTTGAGCACCGGTACCAATCGAAACGCCAATCATGACCAGCACGAAGTAAAGGATGCCGCCAATGGCAGAAGCTCCAAGCTCGGCTTCTCCGATTCGGCCTAAAAAGGCAGTGTCGGTAATGTTCAGAATCGTAGTTGCTATGCTGCCGATCATGACCGGGTAGGCCATGTTCAGGATATCGCGGTACGAGGTGTTTACTTGCACGCGGCAAAAGTACGTAAAAGGAGTGCGTGACAGCGATGATCATTGACCATCAATCCACATACAGAACAAGTCCTTTTAGGTATTCTCCTTCCGGATGATAGATGCTAATAGGATGGTCTGCACCTTGTGATAGCTGATGCAGGATCCGGACATTTCGACCGGATTGTGCCGCAGCTTGAAATACTACTTTGCGGAAGGTTTGTTTATCAATCACCTGTGAACAGGAAAAGGTAAAAAGGAGCCCGCCGGATTTTACCTTTTTAAATCCTTGGGTATTGAGATTTCGGTAACCAATCATCGCTTTATCGACAGCACTAAGATGCTTAGCGAATGCAGGAGGGTCCAAAATAACAAGGTCGTATTGCTGTGAATCATTTCGCAGATAGTCAAATACGTCTTCTGTCACGATTTCATGGCCTTTGAAGCCATTAAGATCTGAGTTCCGCTGGGCCAAAGCAGTGGCTTTCGAAGAGCTATCGATGGAGACCACAGAAGTGGCGCCACCTGCCAGGGCTGCGAGTGAAAAGCCGCCAGAGTAGCAAAAAGTATTTAGAACATCTTTGCCAGCACTATAACTCCGAAGCAGGGATCGATTGTCGCGTTGGTCGAGGAAAAAACCTGTTTTCTGACCCTCCACGAAGTTCACTTGGAAGCCGATACCATTCTCATGGATTAGCATTTCTGGCGTGTTGCCCGTCAGAAATTGATTGGCTGAACCCACGGGTAATTGTTTACCCAAGGACTCCACACTCTTGTCGTAAATAACTTCAAGTTGATTGCTGTAAAGTGCTGTTAGACAATCTTTAAACAATTCTATATTCTTGTACATTCCAAGCGTATGAGCTTGCAGTACTGCCGCTTTCCCATAGACATCTACAATCAGTCCAGGGAAACCGTCGCCTTCACCATGTATCAATCGATAAGCTGTAGTCGAGGTGGAATTGATCAACCCTAACCGTTCCCGTAGTGCATAAGCTTGTTTGAATTTTTCTAGCCAAAAATCCAATCCGCCGGTGAAGTCACCAAAGGTGATCATCCGTACTTTGATAGAGCCTTCGTGATAATGGCCAGTACCGAGGTATTCGTTCCCGTGGCTATAAACGGCTACCAGGTCGCCTTCTCGGATACCTGGGTCCACTTTTTTAATGGCTCCTGAAAAGACCCAAGGGTGCTTCAATTTTAAGGAGCGCTCTTTGACCGGTTGTAATACGACTTTAGGTAGGGAAGTGGACATGGGTTACAAAGGAAAGACAATCCTAGAAGGGTTGCAAGGTAACCAACTTACAATTAAACCTGCGGATGATTCACTTCCAGGCTTGATGTTCCTGCATAGCGGATTTGGCTGTTGTCGACCATCCAGGAAAGAACTTTCAGCGCACGCTCTTCCTGTAACGGATGAAGTAACGCAATGAGCTGAGTGACCGGCAGTGGCCCTGATTTCAAAAAGTCTAGGACTCGTTTCTCGGTAGCTTCAAACTCGAGGTCGTTTAAGGAGATTTTATTTCGTTCAAGACAAGTGTCGCAAACACCACACCGCGTGGGGGTTGTTTCTCCGAAATAACTAAGTAGCGCTTGACTTCGACAATGGGTGTGGTCTTCGGCATAATTTAGCATTGATTGCGCACGTATCAAAAATCGTCGCTTACGCTCTGAAAGGTGTTCACGATCAATATAAAGATCTTTGGCATCCAAACGTTCTTCCGTGTATGTTAATTGGGGTTCATCTGTGGCAGGTTGGTAATCAATAATCTCCAGTTGCTGAAGTTTCTGAAGATGACGGATGACGTCCTGTAAAGATAGTTGCGCCCGCTTGGCGATTTCTTTTTCACGTACTTGTATGTATTCTGTAAATAATCCTTCGTAGCTGCGAAGTAGAATACGTAAGAATTGATCTAGGTCCTTGTTCTTGACCTGAAACTCATAGAGCGATTCAGGGCGAACGATGAAATGAATACGGGAATGGAAGCCAGGAGAATCTGAATAGGCGAGGAGCCCTTGAAGTTCAAGCACCTTTAAACAACTCATCACAATGGCAGGAGAGAGATTGTATTGCTGTGCAAAGAGTGCCATGTCGAAGTCATAAGAAATCCCTTTACCGGCACCAATCGGGAGTTGTAAAAAATTACCAAGTGCGGTATAAACCTGCTTGATTTGCTGCAACGCGGGAAATTCCGTTTCAACCCGGCGCTCCAGTTCCAGTCGGTCGCTGTTTGAAAAGAGCAATACCGCATAGGCCTTTTTTTCATCGCGACCGGCACGACCAGCTTCCTGAAAATAAGCTTCCGGACTATCCGGAAGATCTACGTGTACCACAAAGCGAACATCCGATTTGTCTATACCCATACCGAAGGCATTGGTAGACACCATCACTTGCACCTTTCCGCTCATCCACTGTTGCTGAACCAATGTTCGTTCATCCATGGTAAGTCCGGCGTGATAAAATGCCGCTGGAATTCCTTGTCGCACGAGGTATTCCGAGAGCTCACGCGTACGTTTGCGATTTCGGACATATACAATACCGCAACCACCTGCGCCTTTAACAACTTTCAATAGACGAGCATGCTTGTCTTCGGTTTGCAAAACAACATAGGATAGATTTTTTCGTTCAAAGCTTTTTTGAAGAATGTTTTGTAGTTTGAAATGCAGTCGTGACTGAATGTCCTCGCACACTTCCTGAGTGGCAGTTGCGGTCAATGCCAACACCGGCACCTTCGGAAACACACTTCGAATATCAGCGATTTGTAAATAAGAGGGGCGGAAATCATAACCCCATTGGGAAATGCAATGTGCTTCATCGACAGCAATCAATGAGACCTTCATACGCTCGAACCGCATTTTGAATATCTCAGAGGATAGTCGCTCAGGAGAAACATAGAGAAATTTTACGCGCCCGTACACGCAGTTGTCAAGGACCGTATCAATTTCTTTCCGACTCATGCCGGAGAGCACTGCTTGTGCATTGATACCTTTGGATTGTAGACGCTCCACCTGATCTTTCATCAACGCAATCAGCGGCGAAACCACCAGGCAGATTCCTTCCATGGCTAAGGCAGGCACTTGAAAGCAGATGGATTTACCGCCACCAGTGGGTAGCAATGCCAAGGTGTCTTTCCCCGCCAGCACAGACATAATCACCTCTTCCTGGAGTGGCCGGAATTCGGCATAGCCCCAATGTTTCAACAAAAGTTGATGGATGGTGTTTTTCATGTTCTCAAAAGCGCTTCAGCGTCACAAAGTTACAAAACCTGTGGTTGTCAGCAGTTTCATGGATTACGAAATAATATGAACCGTTTTTGTGACGAAAAGTTGGTTATTTTTGAACTCAACTTAATTGTCATGAAAAAAATCACATTGTTGGTAATGACCTGTATTACTGCTTTTAGTTTTACGTCTCGCGCCCAAGAACGGAAATCAGTTTATTCAAAAAGTGCATATGAATATATTTTCTCTTGGGGTGATGTGAAGGATGGGACCGGCAATTACACGGTAGCTCCTGTGGTTCGTTTCTCTGGTTTTATCAATTCGCAGGAACAATTTCATTTTGACATGTCCAATACCTTTGGTCTTTACACCGGCATTGGTGTTCGCAACATCGGTTTTATCAATAAATTCAGTGATACAATATCAGGTGGGCGTACCGACATTACTGTTAAGCAGCGTCAATACGCGCTTGGAGTTCCTTTGGCACTTAAAGTGGGAAGCATGTCCAAAAACATTTATTTGGCAGTAGGAGCTGAAATGGAACTCTTCTTCAATTACAAGCAAAAGGTTTTTTATAATAATACCAAGAATAAAGGTTCCGAGTGGTTCTCCAATAATTCCAAAATATTTAATCCATCGTTATTTGCTGAAGTTAATTTCCCAAAAGGACAATTTATTCGCTTCAGGTATTATCTGAATGACTTTTTACTGAAAAATCAAAATGGAATTCCTGTTCCTTCCGGGGAGCCTTTGAAATATTATAGTAACCCAAGCTCGCTGATGTATATTTCCATTGGTACTGCGTTAGACTGGGACGCTGTCTTTGAAAAGTCCTCGAATAAAAATCCGTTGAAAGCATCCTTGAACTAACATAAAAAAGCGCGCCAATAAGGCGCGTTTTTCTTTTAGGCAATTATTAGCTTAGGGAGATTCTTGAAAACAAAGTTTTTGTTTTTATCCAGATTCAATTCGATGTGGTCTTCCTTGTTGACCGTTCCCGCAAGAATTTGTTTGGATAATTCATTCATCACCTTCTTCTGCAAAACCCGTTTCATAGGCCTTGCCCCGAATTGTGGGTCAAATCCCAATTGTGCAAGCCAATCGATAGAATCTTCAGTAGCGGTCAGGGTGATGCCGTTGCGTTGTAACACATTACTCAACTGCTGGAATTGTAACTTCACAATTCGATGAATCTCCTGACGGTTTAAGGGCTGAAACATGATGACTTCATCGATTCGATTCAGAAATTCCGGACGGATTGTTTTCTTTAATAAATCATAAACCTGTGTACGGGTTTTAGCAATCACGGATTCACTGTTCAGCTCGTTCAATTCCAAGAAATTCTCTTGGATTAAATGAGAGCCGATGTTGGATGTCATAATAATTATAGTGTTCTTAAAATTGGCAGTACGGCCTTTATTGTCGGTCAACCGTCCATCGTCCAGTACCTGAAGCAGGATATTAAACACATCCGGATGCGCTTTTTCGATCTCATCCAACAGTACCACGGAGTAGGGGCGACGTCGAACTGATTCAGTTAATTGCCCTCCTTCGTCGTATCCAACATATCCTGGAGGCGCGCCAATTAACCGTGAAACGGTATGCCGCTCTTGGTACTCTGACATGTCGATGCGCGTCATTGCGTTTTCATCGTTAAAGAGGAATTCTGCCAATGCTTTAGCTAATTCGGTTTTGCCTACCCCTGTGGTTCCAAGAAAAATAAATGAACCTATTGGACGGCGCATATCCTGCAAGCCGGCACGGCTTCGACGTACGGCATCACTCAAGGCTGCAATTGCTTCTTCTTGTCCTACGACCCGTCGATGTAGCTCTTCTTCCAAATGAAGCAGCTTTTCCCGTTCGCTCTGAAGCATACGTGTCACAGGAATTCCTGTCCAACGTGAAACCACGTCAGCAATATCTTCGGAATCTACTTCTTCCTTGATGAGTGCTTTTTCATGTTGTGAATTCACCAACTGTTTCTCCAATTCTGATAATTTTTGCTCAGCTTCCCGTATTCGTCCGTACCGTATTTCCGCTACTTTTCCATAATCCCCAGAACGCTCTGCCTGATCAGCCTCTGTTTTGAAATTTTCAATTGCTTCCTTCAGGTTTTGGATGCCTTGCACGATTTGACGTTCGGCTTCCCACTTGGCTTTCAATTGCTGTCGCTCTTCATACAAGTTAGCGATTTCCTCGTTGAGATCTCCTAACTTTCGCTCATCTTTTTCACGTTTTATTGCTTCCCGTTCGATTTCCAATTGCATGACCTTACGGTTCAATTCATCCAACTCTTCCGGCACGGAATCAATCTCCAAACGCAATTTCGAAGCAGCTTCATCCACTAAGTCGATGGCCTTGTCCGGAAGAAAGCGGTCGTTGATATACCGTTCGCTGAGTTCGACGGCAGCAATAATTGCTTCGTCTTTAATGCGTACTTTATGGTGGGTTTCATAGCGCTCTTTTAATCCGCGTAAAATGGAAATGGCGTCTTCGGTAGACGGTTCTTCAACCAATACTTTCTGGAATCGTCGCTCCAGTGCTTTATCTTTTTCGATGAACTTCTGATATTCGCCAAGCGTCGTAGCTCCGATGGCTCTTAGCTCACCACGTGCCAGCGCGGGTTTAAGGATGTTGGCGGCATCCATCGCGCCTTCACCACCACCAGCACCTACGAGTGTATGTATTTCATCAATAAAAAGTACAATGTCCCCTTCTGCTGAAATTACTTCTTTCACCACTGACTTTAAACGTTCTTCGAATTCGCCTTTGTATTTCGCACCTGCTATCAGCGCACCCATATCCAGCGAGAATATCTGTTTGCTTTTTAGGTTTTCAGGTACATCGCCATTGATAATTCGATGAGCTAAGCCTTCTGCTATGGCTGTTTTTCCAACACCTGGCTCACCAATTAGGATAGGATTGTTCTTGGTGCGTCGAGAAAGTATCTGTAATACCCGACGTATTTCTTCATCACGTCCAATGACTGGATCTAACTTTCCTTGGCGAGCTAGTTCATTCAGGTTCTTCGCATATTTATTTAATGAATTATAGGTTTCTTCAGCACTCGCCGACGTAACACGACTTCCTTTGCGTAGTTCTTTAATGGCAGCACGTAGTTCTTTTTCGTTTAAACCCTTTTCACGCAGCATTCTGGCTGTTTTGTCTTTCCCCTCCACCAGTGCCAATAGCAAGTGTTCTAACGAAACGAATTCGTCGGAAAATGACTGAGCCATTGAAACGGCTTTTTGTAAAATGGTAGAGGCGTCGTTCGATAAATACTGTTTTCCTCCCGCTACTTTAGGGTAGGATCGTATGAGTTCGTCGGTGGCTACAGCAATGGTATCAGTGGTAATTCCTGATTTCTTAAATAGGAATGGTAGAACATTTTCATCGACGGTTAATAGTCCTTTTAGTAGGTGCGCCGATTCAATGGATTGTTGCTCGGCAGCTGCTGCAAGTTGTTGAGCTTGTTGTATAGACTCTTGCGATTTGATGGTAAATTTATCGAGATTCATGGCTGATTATTTTACGAAAGCATTTGCTCAAAAGAACTGCCAGTCGTTTAAGTAGTTCTACTAGCGAACATTTTGTCGCTTCGGTGTGAATTTCAGCGACAATTTGACAGCAAGCCATGACGGTTGTCATAGAGGCAAAAAAAAGCCGGCTGATTAGAGCCGGCTTTCCAACAATCATTTTCGATTAATATTCCATCTTCAATTCTACGCGACGGTTTTTAGCACGACCATCCGACGTCTTATTGTCAGCTACTGGTTTGGTGTCTCCGTAGCCAGTTGCAACCAAGCGATTGGCGGAGATGCCTTTTGATGCAAGGTAGCTTTTGACGGAGTCGCAACGTTTTTGAGAAAGTGTGAGATTCATTGCAGGATCACCAACATTATCGGTATGGCCATCAATGGTGAGTTTAGACTCCTTGTATTGATTCAGGATAGCAGCTACATCGTCCAACCGTGCTTTGGAAGCATCTTTCAATTTATCACTTCCCGTTTCGAAGAAAATATTTTCTGCGATCTTGTTGAGTTTGCTGACAACTTCTTTTGGAACTTCCGGGCATCCCTTATTCGCAACAATACCTTTCACCGTAGGACATACATCGTCTTTGTCGGCTATACCGTCGCCATCGCCATCCGGACATCCTTTGAGTTCGACCAAACCAGCAACGGTTGGGCAAGCATCTTCTTCGTTTACAACGTTGTC
>CANIAS010000074.1 GCA_947465495.1 Candidatus Pollutiaquabacter sp.
CATGTGATAGTACGATATTACCTTGGGGTCAAACAGTATACATCAATGGTGTTTATAGTCACCTCTATACAAATTCTTTAGGTTGTGATAGCTTACAAACTTATACGGTTGCTATACATTATTCAGTGATTGACACAATTAATGTCACCGATTGTAATAATTATATGTTACCCTGGGGTGACTTAGCCACAGCTACCGGCACCTATTCACATGCTTACCCTATGCTGGAAGGCTGCGATAGTATTATCTATGTTAAATACCTAAAATCGACTGTAGCCATTGACACCTTGTTTGTTACCGATTGTTCTCCATATACATGGAGCGCAGATGGTAATATTTACACTTCGACGGGATTCTATACAGCCGGAAGCACCTGCGTAGTTCATGTACTGGCACTTACTGTTCAGCCTTGCTCTACCATCGTTCATGTTCGAGCATTTATTCAAGGTTATTATTTTGGTAACTCCACACAAACATCAGTACTATTAAATTCTGGGCTGCAGCAATCGCTCAGCACTGAAACTGATTCCATTACTATTGAATTGCGAGATAGTGTTACAGGAGCATTGGTAACTTCGCCAGTTGTAGCGATCTTGAATACGGACGGTTATGCATCTGCTGAATTTACACGTTTATCCATTCCAGTCTATGTAGTATTGAAACACCGTTCAGCCATGGAAACATGGAGTGCTCATACATTATTCATGGATAGCCTGATAGATGTTGACTTTACTATTTCTGCGCAACAAGCCTATGGTGATAATTTGGTTGACTTAGGCGATGGTTCATTTGCACTTTGGAATGGTGATATAGACCAGGATGGCGATATAGATCTGGACGATCTTACAATGATTGAAACTGAATTAAGCGTATTCGGATCGGGTTACTTACCTGGTGATTTAACCGGTGATGGCGTTATCGAATCGGCGGATTTCTCTTTGATGGAAAATAATTTCTCCAGAAACATCGTGGTAGTAAAACCCTGATTTAGTTGAGTGATACATTGTTGGAAATAAAAAAGCCGTCGTTGAAGACGGCTTTTGAGTATCATAAGGGAGGCAGTCTAACCTTTTAGTTTATTCAACGCGTTGATGTCTACGGTGCCTGTGTTACGAAAGACCATCATGAGTATGGCAAGACCTACGGCGACTTCGGCGGCGGCTACTGCCATGATAAAAAATACAAAGACTTGTCCTGCCGGATCGGAATTGTATGCTGAAAAAGCAGCCAGTAAGAGGTTAACAGCATTCAGCATGAGTTCTACACACATCAGGATGATAATGGCGTTTCGACGCGATAATACTCCAATTACGCCAATACAGAACAACAACGTGCTCAGAAGAATGTAGTTGTTTAACGGTATTTGTCGTAGAATGCTTACTGTGTTTTCCATAATGGTTCGTAATGAGAATTACTTGGTTTCCTTTTTGCCCAACATTACTGCGCCAACCATTGCTGCCAAAAACAGAATGGATGATATTTCAAATGGAAGCATAAAGTCTTTGTAAAGGGTCTTTCCTAATGTTTTGATAAGTCCGATGTTCGCATCAGCTGGTAAAGGACTACCAACGGATGCACTCGTGCGCAATGCGCCGACAAGTACAACCATTAGGGTGCCGCCAGCTACTGTAGCTGCACTTTTAAGCCAAACGGATTTGTGAGGTTCAACCTCGGCATTCAGGTTGAGCATCATAATCACATATAAAAAGAGTACCATGATAGCTCCTGCATAGACGATCACATGGACTGCTGCTAAGAACTGTGCATTTAATAGCACGTAGTGCCCGGCAATCGCAAAGAACGTAATGATCAGATAAAGTACACTGTGAATGGGGTTTTTGGAAACCACCACCATGAGTGCGCTTAATATCGCCAGGAAGGATAGGAAATAGAAGATGGAAAGCGTCATGCTCGGGTTAGTTGGACAGACGGTTATGTTGAAGATTCGGAACTTGCTTGAATTCTGCTACACTAGTTGTTTGACGAATGCTGACGTCTACACGGTTGTTGACACCTTCTACTAGTTTGTCTTTACCATAAATAAATTCACCGCGTTTGAAATCTGTTGGAACTATGCGGTCAGTTAAGAAGATGGCTTCTTTTGGACACGCTTCTTCACAAAGTCCACAGAAGATGCAACGCAGCATGTTGATTTCATAAACTTTTGCGTATTTCTCTTCGCGATAAAGTTTTTCGTCTCCCTTGCTTCGTTCAGCAGCGGTCATTGTAATAGCTTCGGCTGGACATGCCACAGCGCAAAGCCCGCAAGCTGTGCATCGCTCTGCTCCGTTCTCGTCGCGTTTCAAGACGTGTTGGCCTCGATAAATTCCGGCCATTTCCCGCTTTACTTCAGGATATTGGATTGTAGCCTTCTTTTTGAAAAGATGCTTCAGTGTGATGCGCAAGCCGCCAAGAATAGCCGGAAGGTAAATTCTTTCCGAGAAGGTCATTTCCTTCTTGACGACGACTTTGCTTCTGTTAGTTAGTGATTGCATGTTGGGTAAACAATATTTTAGCTGACTTTTCCGGTCAGCCACATGATCAATGCCGTAATAAATATATTCGCGATGGAAAGAGGAATAAGTCCTTTCCAACCAAGATTCATCAATTGATCGTAACGGAATCGTGGGATTGTCCATCGAATCCACATAAAGAAGAAGATAAAGAATAGAATCTTAGCAAATAGGAATGCTGTTCCAAGCAAGGTAAGTAGATTAGGATCAGAGATAAAGCGAGCGATGAACGGCATATTATAGCCGCCAAAGTAAAGCGTGCTGATAACTGCGGATGAAATGAACATGTTGATGTATTCCGCGAACAAGTAAAATCCCAATTTCATGGAACTGTATTCCGTATGGTAGCCACCAACCAGTTCGGTTTCGCATTCTGGAAGATCGAAGGGTGTTCTGTTGCATTCAGCGAAAGCGCAAACCAAAAAGATGATAAAGCCTAGTGGTTGATAGATGACATTCCAATTGCCACCAGACTGTTGTGCTGCAATTTCTTTTACGCTCAATGTGCCAGTCATCATTACCAAGGCAATGATGGCAAGGCCCATGGCTACTTCGTAGCTGATCATTTGAGAGGATGCACGCAATGCACCCATTAAGGAGTATTTATTGTTAGAAGCCCATCCGCCAATCATAATGCCATATACACCAATGGATACTACACCAAAAATATACAAAATGCCAATGTTGACGTCCGTTACTTGTAGTGAATACGATTCCCCGCCGATACTCAATGAATTCCCCCAAGGAATAACAGCACTTGTCATTAAAGCAGTGGTCATGGCAATGCAAGGGCCGAGGATAAAGAGCCATTTATTAGACATGTCCGGAATAATCTCTTCTTTCATGAACATCTTCACACCATCTGCCATTGGCTGAAGAATGCCAAATGGACCTGCGCGGTTTGGGCCGATGCGATCTTGCAGGAATGCTGCCACCTTACGTTCGCCGTAGGTGGAATACATCGCAATCACCAGGGTAATGGTAAAGATGACGATGATGAGAATGGTGGTGAATATTAAAGCAGAAGACATCAGTAGCCGGTATAGGGTCAGTTATTGGAATTCAATTGGCGGTCTGCGGGAGCCGTATATAGGGTGTTCAATAGTGGCTTGTGCGCTGGCTCCTTCAACGAATAATGATTTTGTGAAATAACGGAATGACGTTCGATGTTCGTCGGACCGTCCATCTGCCAATCATGCGCATCCTTTTTTTCGAAACGACAGTCGTTGCAAATCCAATCAATCACTTCGCCGTATTTATCTTTGCGTGCGCTGACACGTGCCACGTCATTTCCTTTCATCCAGAGCGTTACCTTTCCAGAGCATGTTTTGCAGTCGCGATGGGCATCCATCGGATTGACATTCCAGATGCGGCTTTGAAAACGGAATGTACGATCAGTCAAAGCGCCCACAGGACATACGTCAATCATATTGCCGGAAAAATCGTTGTCAACTGCATGTTGAATGTAGGTGCTGATTTCCGCCACATCTCCGCGATTCATAACGCCGTGTACACGTTTGTTGGTTACCTGATCGGCCACTTTCACACAGCGGTAGCACAAAATACAGCGGGTCATGTGCAGCTTAATTTTCTCACCGATATCGATCTTTTCGAAGGTTCGGCGCTCAAATTCGTAACGTGTTTTCGATAACCCGTGTTCGTAAGCAAGGTCTTGCAAATGACATTCTCCAGCTTGATCGCAAATCGGACAGTCGAGGGGGTGATTTAATAATAAAAATTCGACCACACCTTTACGTGCTTCGACCACTTCCGGTGAAGTGATATTCTGGACTTCCATTCCGTCCATCACAGTTGTTCTGCAAGAGGCGACAGGCTTAGGCATCGGTCGAGGGTCCTTTTCAGAACCCTTTGAAACTTTTACGATGCATGTACGGCAATAACCGCCACTGGTCTTCAAACTGGAATAGTAACACATGGCCGGTGGTACGATCGGTCCGCCGATCATCCGCGCTGCCTGCAGAATCGTAGTTCCATCAGGAACTTCAATCATCTGACCATCGATGGTGACTTTGGGCATTTTATGGAGATAAGACTATTGTTGTTTAATTAGTTATTCCAAGGATAACGTAGTTTCCTACTTGTACTATCATTGTCACTTTTTCATCCGTAAGTGTAGCTACGCTTTCCTGTATGATACTTGAACATGTTCCAGATTCAATTTCAAATGAATCAGGCTTCTGTCAAGTTGTTTAAGCGATAATAATGTTTGACATCCTGAATACTTCCTGGGTTCTTGACATACTCTTCAAACTCGGAACGGAAATGACGAATTGCAGCCGCCACTGGCCACGCTGCGGCATCTCCTAGAGGACAAATTGTTTTACCTTCTATCTTTCCTTGAATGTCCCAAAGGAGATCGATGTCACTAATTTTTCCATGACCATGCAGGATGCGGTGCAAAATCTTTTCCATCCACCCGGTACCTTCTCGGCATGGACTACATTGTCCACAGGATTCGTGATGGTAGAAGCGCGTGAAGTTCCAAAGGTTCTTTACGATACTGGTATCTTCGTCCATAACAATGAAACCGCCGGATCCAAGCATGGTTCCGGTGGCAAAACCTCCGTCCGACAAGGATTCATAAGACATTAACCGAGGCTCACCGTTAACGGTTTTCAGAATAAGATGTGCAGGAAGAATTGGCACCGAAGAGCCACCTGCGACGACGGCTTTCAGTTGTTTGCCGTTCTTGATACCGCCGCAATATTCTTCCGAATAAATAAATTCTTCGACAGGAACCCCTAGCTCGATTTCGTATACCCCAGGTTTATTGATGTGCCCACTCGCAGAAATCAGTTTTGTACCAGTGCTCTTGCCGATACCGATCTTTGCGTATTCATCGCCTCCCATGGTAACAATTGGCACAACGGCTGCAATTGTTTCTACGTTATTGACGACAGTAGGACAGCCATATAATCCAGCAATAGCAGGAAACGGAGGTTTGATGCGTGGGTTGCCACGTTTTCCTTCTAGTGATTCCAGCAACGCGGTTTCTTCTCCGCAGATGTATGCGCCTGCACCTACCTGAACATACAAATCCAAGTCGTAGCCTGTACCGAGAATGTTCTTTCCCAACCATCCGTTAGCATATGCTTCTTCAATGGCTTTTTCCAGAATTCGCGAAACGTAAAAGTATTCGCCACGGATGTAGATGTAGGAAGTATTTGCTCCCAAGGCGAAACTAGAAGTGATCATTCCCTCAATCAGTAAATGAGGATGTCGTTCCATCAGGTACCGGTCCTTGAAGGTTCCTGGCTCAGACTCGTCAGCGTTACAAACCAAATAACGTGGTACGCCAGGAGGCTTAGCCAAAAAACTCCATTTCATTCCGGTTGGAAAGCCGGCTCCGCCGCGACCTCGTAGTCCGGATTTTTTTATTTCTTCAACCACCGCTTCCGCGGAAAGTTGCTTCATCGCTTTCTCAACGGATGCATATCCGCCGTGCTTGCGATAGACTTCGTAGGAGTGTATGCCCGGTACGTGGTCGTGCTGCAGGAGTAGTTTCTTGCCCATGGTCAGATCGTCACGTTTTCAGGTTGGTCAGTATAACACTTGCGCTTTCCGTCGTGGCGGAATTTTTCGACCAACTGATCGACTTTTGGCAAGGTGAGATTTTCATAATAGTCGGCACCGACTTGCATCATCGGTGCAGTTCCGCACGAGCCCAGACACTCCACGGATTTTAACGTAAACATGCCATCCGTAGTTGTTCCACCTACTTTTACGCTCAGTTTGTTTTCCAAATGCCGTATCACGTCTTCGGCACCCAGTAACCAGCAGGAACTCGTCCGGCATACTTCAATCACACATTTTCCAACTGGCTTCAGATTGAACATGGAATAAAAAGAAGCTACTTCATACACTTCTACGGGCTGGATATTCAGCAGCGACGCGATGTAGTCCATCACCTCCGGAGCCAACCAGCCATCGAATTCGGCTTGCGCTACGTGTAGCATCGGAATAAGCGCAGATTTCTGCCGCCCTTCCGGATATCGCTGGATCATTTTCTGAACTAGCGCCAGCGACTCATCACTGAAACGGATATTGTTCATTGGGTTATCTATGTGTCCGGCCTTTCAATTGAGCCGACTAGTTACTTTAATCTTTTAATTTTTCTCAAGCATCCAGTTCGCCTGCAATTACATTCATTGAACTCATCGTTAAGACAGCATCGCTCAAGAACGCTCCTTGTATCATTTCAGGGTAAGCCTGGTAATAAATGTAGCATGGACGACGGAAATGCAGACGAAATGGCTGTCTTCCTCCATCGCTAATGAGATAGAAGCCCAATTCGCCATTGCCGCCTTCTACACAGTGGTACACTTCGCCTTTTGGTACATCGGTTTCGCCCATTACGATCTTGAAGTGATAAATAAGCGCTTCCATGTTGTTGTAGACATCTTCTTTGGGAGGCAAGTAGAAGCTTGGAATATCGGCATGAAACGTAGACTTGTCTTCCAACTTACCCAGTTTTCCCACTGCTTGTCGGATGATACTCAGACTTTGCCACATTTCTTCCTGACGTACCATGAAGCGATCATAGGTATCGCCGTTGGTGCCTAATGGTATTTCGAAATCAAAGTCCTGATACCCGGAATATGGATTCATTACACGTACGTCGTAGTCGACACCCGCTGCACGAAGATTCGGTCCGCTGAAGCTGTATTGTAATGCGCGATCAGCAGAGATTGGCCCGCAATTAATCGTGCGGTCCATAAATATGCGATTGCGAACGAGCAGTTGCTCGAATTCTTTCAGTCCTTTCGGAAGTTCTTTCAACAAATGATCAATCTTGCGCCAAGCAGTTTCACTGAAATCGCGCTCAAATCCTCCGATACGTCCAACGTTCGTAGTGAGTCGTGCTCCGCAAAGTTCTTCGTAGATCTCGTAAATGAATTCTCGCCATTGAAAAACATACAAGAAGCCGGTCATAGCTCCAGTGTCAACACCAATGACTGAATTGCAGATGATGTGGTCGGCGATGCGTGCCAATTCCATGACGATAACACGCATGTATTCTACACGTTTTGGCAACTCAGCGCCAATCAGTTTCTCAACCGTCATGTGCCACCCCATGTTATTGATTGGCGATGAGCAATAATTAAGACGGTCGGTAATGGGTGTGATTTGATAAAACGGTTTGTGTTCTGCCAGTTTTTCAAAGGCACGGTGAATGTAGCCGATGGTCGGTTCTGCGTGCACGATAATCTCACCGTCCATCGTTAATACATTTTGGAAAATACCGTGCGTGGCAGGATGCGTAGGGCCCAGATTAAGGGTCGAGTATTGTTTTCCTTCTTGAGAAATAGGTGAATCAAATGTTGTCTTCATCGGCACAGCAGGAATCAGGATTGTAGTCGTTTGCGGTCGTAACCGGATTGTTTACGCCCGAACAGGGTGTCGTCCTTGTCATACCGTGTTGCATCCTCAATCGGATATTCTTTTCGCAGCGGAAAATAATCCATTTCGTCCATGTTTAGGATGCGACGCAAATCGGGATGGCCTTTAAAACGGAAGCCAAAGAAATCGAAGGCCTCTCGTTCCATCCAATTCGCTGCTGGAAAAAGTTCGGTAAGGGTTTCGTATTCGAGGTCGGCTGCGGTGGTGAATGCTTTGAATCGCAAACGTAAATTGTTGGTCAGACTATGCACTTGATACATCATGCCGAATGGTTGAGGCTGATCGGGATGATGCAATCCGCAAGCGGTTGTCAGGTATCTGAATGCAAAGGTTTCGTTTTCGTAGAGGAATCGAAGTACAGGAACAACCGCTGGTTTGGTGATGTGAACGACTTGAAAATCGTAGGACTGCTCAATGGATACAATGCTGTCAGCGAACTTCTCCTGGAGCGCTGCGATGACTTGTTCGATGGTTGGTTTTTCCATGGTTGAGCTATTCAATGCCGTATTGAGCGAGCAGTTGCTTGTATTCTTGAGAATTGCGTCGACGTAGAGACTCATTACCCACGAGCTGTTGGATGTTTAATACGCCATCGATGATTTGTTCAGGTCTTGGCGGACAGCCAGGAACATAAACGTCTACCGGGATGATATGATCAATGCCTTGTAATACAGAATAGGTATCGAAGATGCCACCACTGGAAGCACATGCGCCGACTGACAGTACCCACCTGGGTTCAGCCATCTGTTCATATACTTGACGAAGAACTGGAGCCATTTTTTTAGAAATGGTTCCCATCACCATGAGTAAATCAGCTTGACGAGGACTAAAACTCAAACGTTCAGAACCGAAGCGCGCAAAGTCATAATGCGAAGCCATGGTAGCCATGAACTCGATGCCGCAACACGAAGTTGCGAAGGGCAGCGGCCAGAGCGAATTTTTTCGGGCCAGACCAACTGCTTTATCCAAAGTGGTCGCAAAAAAACCGGGACCTTCAAAACCAGGAGGCGTTTTGGCTACTTCGTAATTGGATGGTGTGGTTATTTCAGACATGGTACGTCAATTCACAAGATAGATTCAACACAGTGACAACAAGAGTTGATGCTGTTAGGTTGTGCCGGGTTATTCCCATTTAAGGGCGCCTTTTTTGATAATATAATAGAAGCCGGTTAGCAACAGCACCATAAATACAAACATTTCTGCGATGCCAGTTGTTCCCAGTTCTTTGAAATTGACCGCCCAGGGATACATAAAAATCACTTCAACGTCGAATAAGACGAAGAGAATGGCGACCAGGAAATACTTGATGGAAAATGGTATCCTTGCATTGCCCTGAGATTCGATACCACATTCAAATGACTCCAGCTTGATTTTAGATTTGCGTTTAGGGCCCAACAAATGGGTCGCAACCATCGTGGTGGCGATAAATCCGACGGCCACGATGAACTGTATGACCATCGGGAAGTAGTCGGAAGGAAGGTCTTGATGTTGCATAAAATAAGGGACTTTAAAGCTCCTGAAACGGAGGCCTAATTTACGCTTTTATGAAACATTTTTCAGGCTTTTATGCCTATTAATGAACCGGTAATTAACCGACGTTTTCGACCATCTAAAGTGTGAATTCGATACGCTTCTTTTCGCCCAATTTGCCAGATACTACCAACCAAAGGTCGGTCATGGTGCAACTATTGGATCCGTTGTAAGGATTCTAGACACTCCAAAAAAATCCATACTGTGAGGTGTGACCTAAACCATTGGATATCGATATAGCCGACTTTGCCAATTGTCACTCCATCTTCCGAATTATACTTTTCGGACGGCTTTTTATTTAGTAAATATCTAAAATTCAATTATTTATTAAATTAAACAAACGTTTGATTAATAGTTCTATTCGGTGTACTTTTGTGCCATGAATCGTCGGGAAGTTTTGTTGGAGAAGGCCGAGGCCCTTTTTTCGGAACACGGGTTTGAAGGTACTTCTATCCGCACTTTGGCGCAGGAGGCTGGAACCAACGTGGCCATGATTTCCTATTATTTCGGGTCTAAGGAGAAATTATTCGCTACGCTGGTGGAAATACGTGCCGGGGTAATCCGTGAAAGAATCAAGGAACTTCTGGAGAAATTCCCAGATCCAGAACTCCGGTTGGAGGAGCTGGTAAAACTGTACGTTGACCGTTTTCTTTCTCAGCCCAAGTTCCATCGAATCCTGTACCGGGAGGTTTCGCTGAACCGTCGCCCTGAACTCCAATCAGCTATAGCCGATGTCTTGATGCGTAATGTCAGTGAACTTCGTAAAGTGCTTCAGGATGGCATCGAACAAGGTCGCTTCCGAGAAGTGGATATCGACCTGACCATTGTTACCTTCGTCGGCTCCATAACGCAGTTGGTCACCGCGTCTCCTCAAATGCATCAGCGGATGCTTGGTCAGAAAATCGGTGAGGATATTTCTGAAATTCAAAAACTTAGGAATCGATTGGTGAACCACCTTTCTTCCTTATTAAAAGCACATTTGCTTCCAGTATCTTAATATACTACCATCATGAACATGAGTTCCATGCCTGCTTCTGAAGGCAAAAACAAAAAATTTGGATTGAAAATAGTGCTTTTGCTGGTCGTCCTTGGAATCGGGTATTGGGCAATTTCCAAGTTCAACTATGCTCGCCATCACGAGGAAACGGACGATGCACAAATTGATGCGGACATTGCTCCGGTATTGGCGCGCGTAGGCGGCTACGTGAAGGAAATACGGTTCGAAGAAAATCAACCGGTACAAGCTGGAGACACACTCGTGATTATCGATGATCGTGATCTGGCTATTAAAGTAAAACAAGCGGAAGCGGCCGTGGAGAACATGCGGGCCAACGCAGATGTAGCTATGGCTGGTGTTGAAACGGCAAAAGCTAACCTTCGTACGGCAGAGTCCTCCATCGAAAGTGCCAACGTCCGATTGTGGCGCGCTGATCAGGAATACATGCGAATCACCAACCTGCAAAAGAATGGAGCTGGTACTGCGCAGCAATTTGATGCCGCTAAAGCCGAAAAAGATGCGGCTGCTGCTCAACTGGCTACTGCTTCTCGCCAGCGCGAAGCCTCTGCTGCTATGGTTACTGCTGCACAGGAACAAGTAAAGGTTGCCAATACCAACATTGTTAGTCGAGAAGCGGATCTCGAATATGCACGTCAGCAACACGACTATACAGTTGTCATAGCTCCTTCCACCGGAGTTGCTTCTAAAAAGGGTGTTCAAATCGGTCAGCTCGTCAATGCAGGCTCTCCACTTTTCTCTGTCGTTGCTGGTTCCAATGCGTTCGTCATTGCCAACTTCAAAGAGACGCAGCTTGATAAAATACGTAAGGGCCAAACGGTGGAAGTCACGGTAGATGCGTTTCCTGAACATGCCTTTATTGGTACGGTATA
>CANIAS010000075.1 GCA_947465495.1 Candidatus Pollutiaquabacter sp.
CAACAAGGCGATCAAACCGCCATCTCTGAATTAATTAAACGTTACAAAGGCAGGATTTTCTCCTCCATCTATTTCCTGGTCAGGAAACGAGAGGTTGCAGAGGATTTATTCCAGGAAACCTTCATCAAGATCATTTCCGGCCTTCGCAGCAGCACCTACAATGAACAAGGTAAATTCTTGCCTTGGGCATTGCGAATCGCTCATAACCTGGTGATTGACCATTTTAGGAAAGAAAAGCTAATGCCATTACAGCACGACCAGGAGGAATACAGCGTCTTTGATGTACTTCAAAGTCATGGTCGAAATGCTGCGGATCAACTGATCTACCATGAAAAAATAGCGTTCGTACGAAGTTTGATCGACCGATTACCCGAAGATCAACGTGAAATCGTTATTTTAAGACATTACTCTGGACTTTCTTTCAAAGAAATATCCAAAATGCTGAATATCAATATTAATACAGCATTGGGACGGATGCACTATGCCGTCTTGAAGATGCGAGAAATGGTGGCGAAAACACCTGAAAGCGTACTTGAATAAATTTTAGATGCCCGGAGGAAAATAAAACCTCCGGGCCATCGTTTTCTACTAAAATCAACCTTAAATCATCCTTCATGATCCTAACATCTACTCAACAATTAGACTGGTTAAAGTACTACTACAACGAAACTGACCTTCGGGACAGCGACCGCATTCAGCGATCCATCGACGGTGATCCGCTATTGGCACAAGACTATCTGGAAACCGTTGAAACTCTTGACAGGCTAACCGTTCAGCTGCTAGAACCATCTGCAGCCTGCATCGAGCGCATTTTAGCTGTTGCAAAATAATTATACAACGGACCAGCTGTCCGCTGTTTATCAGTTCCCGACAAATTGAATTATCAACTTCTACATCGTCGGGTATTTGACCAATAAATTCAAAAACTAGGTTGAGGGTGGTTAGCAGCTATAAAATAGTTTTGAATCCGTTCACTAGCAGATTAAAGATGGCCTTTACTACTATCCCACTACTCCATTGACATCAAAATGGGTATCTTCGCAGGTCAATTGCCATCATGCCGAAAAAGACCGAGAACGAAGTCCAGAATGCTATCCAAATAAAAGGAGCACGCGTTCATAACCTAAAAAATATTGATGTCAATATTCCACGCAACCAATTTGTAGTGGTGACCGGATTATCAGGGTCTGGAAAATCCTCTTTGGCATTTGATACCTTGTATGCAGAAGGTCAAAGACGTTACGTCGAAAGTCTATCTTCCTACGCCAGGCAGTTCATGGGTCGAATGGATAAGCCTGAAGTCGATTACATCAAAGGAATATCTCCTGCGGTAGCCATCGAACAGAAAGTAAACACTAGAAATCCACGCTCTACCGTAGGGACTTCCACCGAAATTTACGACTACCTCAAACTGCTTTTTGCTCGCATCGGTCGTACCGTTTCACCCATCTCTGGAATGGAAGTTAAACGACACACAGTAGAGGATGTATTACGACACCTCTTCGCTTCGCCTGTTGGTACCCGTGTCCAACTATTCGCTGCGTTGTACCTACATCCGGGAAGATCCCTCACGGACGAATTAAATGTGCTGCAGCAGAAAGGATTCACTCGCGTGAAAATAATGGAACAAGTTCGTAAAATTGAAGAACTGCTTGAACCTGGTGAATCAAAATTCCTAAAACAACTTTCAGAAACGCTCGGAATTACTGCAACGGCTTCCAAAAAAACTACCAGTACTAAGAAAAAAAATTCAGCCGCTGAGCCAATTGTACCGCAGCGACAAGAAGCCATCAGTATCCTCATCGACCGTTTTGTCATTGATTCGGACGACGATGCCAATCGTTCACGTATTGCTGACTCTGTACAAACTGCCTTCTTCGAAGGTCACGGTGATTGCATGGTTGAAATTCAGGAAAGTGATTCCCCAACGCATACTTTTCATTTCAACAACAGGTTCGAACTTGATGGCATGACATTCGAAGAACCTAGTATCCAATTATTCAGCTTTAACAATCCATTCGGAGCATGCAAAAAGTGCGAAGGATTTGGATCAGTTATCGGGATCGACCGCGACTTAGTGATGCCTGATAAAAGTCTTTCCGTATATGAAAGTGCCATTGTGTGCTGGCGAGGCGAAAAAATGAAAGAATGGAACGAGCAATTGATCAAAAACGCCTATAAGTTTGACTTCCCTATTCACCGACCAATTTATGAACTCACCGCGGACGAGTTTCAACTTTTATGGACAGGCAATAAATATTTCAAAGGCCTGAACAAGTTCTTTGAGTGGGTCGAAGGTCAGTTATACAAAATTCAATACCGCGTGATGCTGTCCCGTTATCGAGGTAGAACTACGTGTCCCGATTGCCGAGGCACACGACTTAGGCACGATGCTAATTTTGTACAAGTTGACAAAAAGTCGATTACAGATATTGTGTTAATGCCTGTTAGCGACGCTCTACAATTTATCCATTCATTACAACTAAGTGACTTCGACCTTCGGGTTGGCAAACGCATATTGGTAGAGATTAAAAGTCGGTTACAATTTCTGGAAGAAGTGGGGTTAGGATATTTAACGTTGAACCGGCTTTCCAATACGCTATCAGGAGGTGAATCACAACGTATTAATCTTGCCACTTCCTTAGGAAGCAGTTTGGTCGGATCAATGTACATTCTGGATGAACCAAGTATTGGTCTGCATCCGCGAGATACGCAGCGATTAATTGGGGTGCTTCGTTCCTTACGTGACATCGGCAATACGTTAATCGTGGTTGAACACGACGAAGAAATCATGAAGGCCGCAGATCAACTTATCGACATAGGTCCCGATGCTGGACGTATGGGCGGAGAACTTATTTTCCAAGGCACATACGAAGAAATTCTTAAAGACAGCCAAAGCCATACAGGCAGGTATTTAAGCGGGAAGGATCAAATTCCAATTCCTATACACCGAAGGAAATGGAGTCATCATATTAAAATTGAAGGCGCACGCGAAAACAACCTGAAAGGCGTTACGGTACGTTTTCCTCTAGGTGTCTTGACCGTTGTTACCGGTGTATCAGGTAGCGGCAAAACCTCCTTAGTCAAAAAGGTCCTCTACCCTTCCCTAAAAAAAATGCACGGTGGCTTTGGCGAACAATCAGGTGTCTTTGACAAGTTGAGCGGCAGCTACAGCAAGGTTACTGCCATTGAATTCGTAGACCAGAATCCCATTGGAAAATCATCCCGTTCCAATCCAGTGACATACGTGAAAGCATACGATGAAATTCGTGCACTATTCGCCGACCTGCCGCTTTCGCGTGGTCGCAAATACAAGCCTTCCCATTTTTCCTTCAATGTTGAAGGTGGGCGATGTGAAGTTTGTGAAGGAGAAGGAATTGTGACTATTGAAATGCAGTTCATGGCAGATATTCACCTGGTATGTGAAAACTGCTCTGGAAAGCGTTTTAAGCAAGATGTCCTTGATGTAGAATACAAAGGAAAGAGCGTCGCAGACGTACTTGATCTCACCGTCGATGAGGCCATTGTTTTTTTTGCAGCTCCTATGAAATCGTCAGGAAGTGAAAAAAAAATCGTGAATAAGTTGAAGCCGCTTCAAGACGTAGGACTTGGCTATGTCAAACTCGGTCAGTCTTCCAGTACATTAAGTGGTGGCGAGGCTCAACGTATAAAACTTGCGTCATTTCTAACAAAAGGAAATGCCAACGACCACACTCTATTCATTTTCGACGAACCGACAACCGGATTGCATTTCCACGATATCCGAAAACTACTGAAAGCATTCGACATGCTCATTGAGCAAGGAAATACCTTGATTGTAATTGAACACAACACGGAAGTGATAAAATGCGCCGACTGGGTCATCGACATGGGACCGGAAGGTGGGGACAAAGGCGGAAATCTGGTATACGAAGGGACACCAGAGGGACTCATAGCCAGCCCGTCATCTTATACAGGTAAATTCCTACAGGGAAAACTGTAGTGTTGCAATTTGAAAGTAATTTATATACCCGTTATTGTCTCACCATCAATTGTGGAGTTGAAATCTTGCCATCTACTTCCGACACTACCGAAATTGAATAAATACCCTTGGCAAGATCCACAAGATCTAATGAAAATGTATTTATATCCTTTTGAATCGTCACATTAAATTTCGCTTGTAGGCGTCCGGTTAGGTCGGTCACTTTTACCAAGCCTGCTCCTACTGATTCACTAAAAAAATCTAAGAGCACGCGCCCATTGTTAGGATTTGGTCGTAGTGAAAGGATAGAGAAATCTTTCGCTTTAGTTCTGATAGCAATTATATCCGAAAGAGATTTTGTTCCATCAAAATCAGTTTGACCAAGTTCGTAATAATTCATACCTGCATATGGATGCTCATCGACAAACTCATAATTCAAGATCGAATGACTATTTCCAGCGCCTTCAATTCGACCAATTGGTTCAAACAATGTCCCGTCTTTCGAACGCATCAAGGTGAAATAATCATTGTTTATTTCTGAAGCGGTGGTCCAGTAAAGCACATTTGTTCCAAAATCATTTCTTCCATCAAAACGTATCAGTTCAATGGGCAATGTAATTCCTCCTTGTGCTGTGCCAAAGTGCGAAAATCCAGTCATGGCAGTTCTTCGTACACTGTTTACTGTCGACATGGTATCACAAACACCATTAAACACCCACGCCCCTGACCCGGTAGGATCTTTCATTATCGTCCATGCACTACCAGCGTTATTCGTATAACTTCCAACGCGATTATACAACGTCATTGCATACGTACCATCACCGGTTATTGGTGATAACAAATTGTTATAAGCATTAATGATCCATTTCCCGTCGTCCAATGCCGGCCAATTGTATCTACGATTGCATTCTACGAGATTGATAGCTAAAGGAATTGCTGAATAGCTCTGAAACGAAGCCATCAAGTTATTGATGGTAGTACCGGTTATATTCACATTAGCTCGTTCATACCCTTTAGTAACATCTCCAACTGGAAAATCATAGGAACCACTGCTATTGATCCAACGCCGCAAATTTCCTTGGACATAGCTGGTTGCTAAACCAGTAGTCACACTCGTGGCAGCGGTATTGTATTGACGCACCTCATTAGCTCCAGTACTAATTATTCCTCTAGTCAGATTCAACTGACCAGTTGCCGGTTTCATGACTAAGTGAGAATTTATAGTTACACCCGGACCCGTATGATTCATTGATACGATATTCAGATCCAATTGCGTGGTCCCTTGAAAATAAATTTGAGCCGATGTTCCGTTAAATTCCAAGACACCAGTGACACCAGTATTACTAAATGTGGTATTACCAGCATTGTTAGTAAAATTCCCTGCCACCCGGACATACTTTCCATTACTATTAAAAACACTAGTCGGATTAATCGTCAGGAAGTTTCCACCAATATCAATGTCGTTATTCAACAGAACCGATCCCGAGGTCTTATTAACAGACAAGTTGGGGAACTTGTCAGGTCCAACGAGTGCCCCAGATACTGTTTGCACACCAGTACCATTGAAAAGTATAGTGGCACCAGCTGCCGCTACCAATGAACCATTGTTGGTAAAGTTCCCGCAAATCTGCAAGGTAGATCCCGCCTGCATGGTCAAAGAAGCTCCGGGATCAATGGTCAAATTATTTACGGTATACGTAGTTCCACTTAGTAGAATGGGCTGGTTGGTAGCTGATGGACTGATGGTTCCACTTATGCCGCATACAGGAGCAGAACAGCCACCCCAATTACTTGCCAACGCCCAAGCTGTATTAGTACCTCCCGTCCATACGACGCTGGAAGCAGTACCTGTATATGTAATTGGTGCTGATGGATTGATATACAGTGAAAAACCCGACTGGCTATTTGAGAAGTTTGAGACCGAGAGCAAATAAGTTTCTCCGGCCACGACTGGAATTTGAGAAACGAATGCCCCGCCAAAACCAGGATACTGCGGTGGTGCGGTAGCGGTAGTCGTTCCATATAGTCCTGTTATTCCTAAGTAACTATAATTGCAAGCAATTGGTACAGCCCCGGCCGAAATTCCGGCACAAGTTGTTGCGCCTGCTCCAACCACACGCCAAATAGCGAAATCATAGTCAGTTCCTGACGTAGATGGAACTCCGGGCCAATCGTTAGGAACGATACTGAAAGACAAGAAACCGTTGGATGTTATAGGAATTGAATACCAAGCCGAACCACGTTCACCGGAAAGCAGGCAATTTCCACCACCACCTGGAAAATCACACAAGTTCCCATACGCTTGATAGCCAGGATTTCCAATCGTTATGGTGGAATCACAAACCGGATTCGGATAACTACAATCTTGTCCTGCTGCAGGAGGAAACCCAATTGCACCATCAACTGCCATGATGTCGAATGTTCCAGTAGCACTACCTTCTCCATCCACAGCGACAAGATAAACTGCACCAGGTGTTAGGCCGGTAGCAGATATTTCACTATTCTCATACGTTGATGTACCACATGAAGGTGCATTTGTGTTGCACCCAACCATGGTAGGCGTTGAACATGTTCCGCTGTATAATGCAATTTGTGTATTTCCATTAGTTCCTAATGTTGTTCGAATGCGTAATTGTCCGCTAGCCGGAGCCGTGATACGATACCAGACAGAATTCACAGCACCGTTAATCCAACAAGTTGGAGGAGCTGGATCTCCCAATGCCCCGCTGCATGCATTTGTTCCAGAAAGGTTAATGTTAAGTGGCAATGTAATCGCAGCACAAATTGAATCATTCGAAGGTGTTGATCCAGAAGCTGCAACAGAAAGTGTATACGTAGCAGAGGCGGGTGGCGCCCAGGTGTCGACGATAATGTAATAGATTCCGGCGACCGGCAAGGTGACCGAACCTGAAAGATTGGCACTTCCCCCGTTGGAGGTAATACATGTTCCAGTGCCTGGACAACCATAATATACCTGATAGCCAATAAATGATGTACTGGCGTTGGTTAATGAAATACTTAAACACTGAGGCGACGCAACACTTACTGCATATACCCGGTCTTCGCCCGATTCATATAGCGTTCCACAAGAGCCAACCGATACATTGGAATAGTCATTGCCATAACATGAAGTAGTGCCTGCAGCGGAATAAGGCAACGAAATTACAGGGGCATTAGAACACGTGGAGCCGGGTAACGTAGGTGCAGCAGCAGCAACACAACTTATCGTTGCGGCCCAACCATTGTAGTTGATACTTCCGTCGGAGGAAAACTGCATAGTAAGGCAGCCATTTCCGGCTGCGGTGGAAGTCAATACACACGGAGACGTTGTTCCTGAATAATTTCCAAGTAAGGGGGCTGACACAGAATTGCCATTATAAATTCGGAGATTATCAAAACCCGATTCAAGATTAAGCGAAGCGAAATTCAACTGGAGAAATTGTCCGGGTGAGGAAGGACAAATCGTTGTAACGGAACTTTCGCTATTTGAATAATTACCAAGCAATCCTCCGGAATCGTAGTAATTACCCGAACATGCAGTATACGTTACTCCATTTGATTGTATGATACAACTACCTCCAGTAGTAAATGACCATACAGGGCAATTACTAGCACTACCGGAGGCATTTGTCGGAACAACTTTCCAGTAATAGGTGGTATTTGCCGACATCGTTGCAGGCGTATAAGAGAGGGCATTACCGATATTTGTACCATTCACTATGTTCGTAGGAGGATTATTGGTACCATAATACAACAAGTAACCCGTGGGCGCACTACCACCTGTGGGCGCGCTCCAGGTCAGACTTTGACCGTTCGTACAAACTCCCGTTGTTCCAGCCGCAGGAACTCCAATAGTTGCGCAGGAAGGTAAGCAACCGGAAGGAGTTGACGTACAAGAAATAGTAGCATCCCAACCGGAATATACAATGCTTGCATCCGAGGTAAACGAAAAAGTCAAGCAACCATTAGCTGCTGTGGATGAAATACAAGTTGGAAGTACAGTTCCAGTATAGTTACCCAGTAATGAAGAAGCGTTGGAATTACCATTGTAGATCGATAGATTATCGCAACACGATTCTAAATTAAATGAGTTAAAAGTTGCCGTAAGATATTGCCCAGCAGTTGGACATATAGTCGTTACAGAATTATTACTATTAGGATAATTACCCGCTACCCCTCCAGGATCATAAAATGAGCCGGAGCAGCCTACGTAATTAGCTCCTGCAGCCTGAATAAAACAATTACTTCCGGTGGTAAAAGACCAAACTGCACAAGAAGAAGCAGCACCGGCAGAATTCACGGGGACCACCTTCCAATAATAGGTTGTATTGGGTAAGAGTGAACCGGGATTATACGACAATACATTTCCAACATTGGTTCCATTTACAAGGGTGGTAGGTGGATTGTTCGTACCAAAAAACAGTTGATAGCCTGTGGGAGCGCTTCCAGTCAAGGGAGCAGACCAATTTAAGGTGATTCCAGAGGCGCATGCTCCACTGGAAGCAATTAGAGGAGAAACAATGCCTGCACAAGTAGGCACTGCAGGTGAACTCGACGTGATAGTTACATTATCGAGAGTAGCTGGAGGATTTGTCCCAAGCGAACCATCATTAATCCATGTGAACACCAGTCGCTGGGTTGTACCCGCAAATAAAGGGTCAAGGTTGATCGAATAATTTGTGCAACTTCCAATTAAATTATAACGCCCATTTCCAATCTTATAGGTGCCTTGCAACTGAGTTCCAGGAGCTGGGAAAATGGAGGTTGGCACCATAGAAACTCTCATGAAATCAAAACTGCTTTCCCCCTGCCCTTTAAAATCAAACGTCAATGTTATTTGTGACTCGTTTGCAGGAAAAGTAATATCCTTGTAAATGTGTGAAACGGATGGGCTATTAACATCATAGGTATTTGATGTGGGTGAAAGGCTGTTGGCTATGTAAGCCCCTTTAGTACCTGTACAAAAGGAATAAGCATCAACGTACCACTGATTTGTTTGTCCGGTAGTTAACGTCCACCCTGCTGCTCCTGATTCAAAGCCCCCGTTGTTAACCGTTGTAGATATTAACACAGTGGCGAATGACTGTCCTGAGCAGAACAAACACATCGTGTAAAGAAAAGCGGTTATTAAACGTCGATTAATCATCCTACTCATTGCCTTGGTTCAAAATGAGTACAATGCTCTTCAAATTGCGCCTTGGGCACGGAATTCTTTATTTCAAAATCAACGATGCCGTTTTTCTTGAACTGTGAAAACAGTGCAGAGTCAGTAGGATTCGTTGATCGATCAATATAAAATTGAGCGACAGACAAGTCATGACAAAAACCAAGAAACTTAATTCCATTCCATTGATCGGACACTTGTTGAAAATCCTTAAGATTCTTGGTCGACAACGAAGGTAGATAAACGTATAAATACTCAGGGGCGCTAGCGCTAACTCCCAACGAGCAAAGCATGATCAAGCAGAACAATCGTTTCATAGCGCCTTTCGAATAACAAATTCTAATCGTAATTAAAATTAGTTTTTAGTTGCAAGCCTAAAGATACGCGAAAGAATAATATATCGGAGTGACGAAACTCATACTTGCATCTATTGATTTAAAAACCTTACTCTACAACAAAAACAATAGGCTGTGAAGAGATACCAGTAGCGTCTTCCCTGACAGAAATGGAGTAAAGTCCAGCTGACAAACCGGGTAAATCAATGTGGAAATTATTTGAGTTGCGCTCCATTCTTACTGGAAGCTCGGCTACCGTCCGACCGGTCAAGTCGGTAATCTTAACGTTTCCTGTGCCTTGTGATTCGGCATTAAAGTCAATAGAGAAGCGACCTTTATTAGGATTTGGACGAACGCCTACAACCGAAAAGTCACGTATCGTTGTTTTAACAAGAATGACATCCGAGTGAGATTCCTTGCCGTCAAAATCAGTTTGGTATAATTGATAATAGTTGCTACCCGTTAACGGTTTCAGATCGATGTACGAGTAATTCCGCAGCGAGGTACTATTTCCTGCACCTTGTTGACGTGCAATAGGTTCAAAGTTCTTACCATCGGAAGAGCGAAAGAGGGTAAAGTAATCGTTGTTCTCCTCACTGGCAGTTGTCCATTCCAAAATATTATGAGAACCTTCATTACGTCCTGCAAAATCAATTAACTGGATGGGCAACGTAATACCTCCCTGTGCAGTACCGAAAGAAGTAAATCCAGTCATTCCAGATCGGCTAACCTGATTAACTGTTGAACTAAGACAATTTCCAATAATCAACCACTGACCTGTTCCTGTTGAATCTTTTTGGATGGTCCATGCTGACCCGGCATTATTCGAATAACTACCTGCAAGATTGTACAACGTCATAGTATATTGACCGTTGCCGTCGCCAGATATTTGAGTCATGGAACTATTAAATGCCGCAAACTGCCATTTACCATTATTCAATGCAGGATAATTATATCGGCTATTACACTCACTGATATTCGTAGCTGCGGGAATGGTAGCGTAATTTAGAAATTCAGCCTCAAGATTATCAATGGTAGTAACGGATGTGAAATTTACATTAGCTAATTGATACCCCTTAGCAGCGTTTCCAACCGGAAAGTTATAAGAACCTAATCCATTGATGAAGCGACGAAGTGAACCTTGTATAAAACTATTTGCATTGCCTGAGTTTACACTTAAAATATCGCGGTTGTAAACCACCACTTCCTCTGAATTTGTGATTAATTTCCCAGCCCCCAACGTCAACCTTCCCGTAACACCCGTGATATACATATCATCCAACAGATTCACACCAGGACCGGTATGGTTCATGACCACGAAATTTAATTGCAGACTTCCTCCAGGATTGTAATTCTGGGTAGCGGTGCCATTGAATTCCAGAGTACCTGTAACACCAATATTATTAAAGGTAGCACTGCCTGAAGAATTATTAAAATTACCAGCTAACTTAATATACTTACCATTCGAGTTGAATACACTTGATGAGGAC
>CANIAS010000076.1 GCA_947465495.1 Candidatus Pollutiaquabacter sp.
CTAAGAATCTCCGCGCTCCCAACTTTTTACGCTCCCAACTTTTCGTTACCTTTGGATGGTAACGAAGGGTTCAAAAAGTCAGGTGTTATGCAGTCCAAACTGGAGGAAAACAAACAGGAAATCACGTTCGAAGACTACAAAAAAGAGGTTTTGAACGACTTCCGAATCGCCGTTGAAAGCAGACAAGCCAGTCTGTTGGGGCGAAAAGAAGTACTGACCGGGAAAGCAAAATTCGGCATTTTCGGAGATGGTAAAGAATTAGCGCAAATCGCCATGGCAAAACAATTCCAGTTTGGCGATTTCCGATCTGGTTATTACCGTGACCAAACCTTTATGTTCGCTACCGGCGAATCAGACGTTCGAAAATTCTTTGCCCAACTATACGCAGACCCTTCTATTTCAGCAGAGCCTTCCTCTGGTGGCCGATCGATGAACGGACACTTCGGAACACGAAGTCTTAAAACTGATGGGACGTGGAATGATCTGATGAAAATAAAAAATTCCTCCGCCGACATCTCACCAACAGGTGGTCAAATGCCACGATTAGTAGGATTGGCCTGGGCTTCTAAACTTTACAGAAACAATCCTGAACTGCACAAGCTCACAGGCTTTTCTTCCAACGGCAACGAAGTCGCCTTCGGGACCATTGGTGACGCCAGCACATCCGAAGGATTATTTTTCGAGTCGATTAATGCAGCCGGTGTATTGCAAATTCCTATGGCTATTTCTGTTTGGGATGATGCTTATGGAATTTCCGTACCGGCCCGCTATCAAACCACCAAACAGAATATTTCTGAAATACTTCGTGGTTTCGCTAGAAATGAAAAGGCGGAAGGTTATGTCATACTGACCGCGAAAGGCTGGGACTACCCTGGTCTTTGTGAGATGTATCAGAAAGGAATCTCTATTTGCAGAGAACAGCATGTGCCAGTTCTTTTTCACGTCCGCGAAGTAACTCAGCCTCAAGGGCACTCCACGTCGGGCTCGCACGAACGCTATAAAAGCAAAGAACGGCTTCAATGGGAAGAAGACTATGACTGCATTAAGCGAATGCGTGCATGGATGATTGAAAGTTTAATAGCGACAGACGAAATTTGCGATCGTATAGAAAACGACGCAAAAAATTTTGTTCAGCATGCAAAGAACGAAGCCTGGTCGCATTACATGGACCCGATTAAGTCCGAAGTTCAAAAGACTGTTCAACTCATACAACAATTAGCAGGTGTTAGTCCGCAGCGAGCCTTTTTGGAAAAAATTACCCAAGAACTAAGTACAATTGGCACTCCATCGCGAAGAGACATCTCTACCTCTATCCATGCCGCAATTCGAATTACTCGCACAGAAAACTTCGCTCAACGAAACGAGCTACTAGCGTTTCAACGCGAATTTGCTACTGCAAATCACGATCGATACAATTCACATCTTCATAGCGAATCTGCGGAAGCTGCTACTCTCATTAAAGCTGTACCAGCCATATATAAAGATGACGCTCCTATGGTAGATGGACGAGAAGTGGTTCAAGCAAACTTTGACGCGCTATTCAGCAAGGATGAAAGACTGGTAGCTTTTGGCGAGGACGTCGGTCACATTGGCGATGTTAATCAAGGATTTGCAGGTTTACAAGCAAAGTATGGTGAAGTTCGCATTTCGGATACAGGCATCCGAGAAGCGACTATCGCCGGACAGGGAATAGGTCTAGCCATGAGAGGTCTTCGACCAATTGCAGAAATCCAATACCTGGACTACCTACTGTATGCCTTACAAATTTTAAGTGATGACCTCGCCACATTGCAGTACCGTACCAAAGGCGGTCAAAAAGCACCTGTCATCATTCGTACACGCGGTCATCGCCTTGAAGGAGTATGGCACAGCGGATCGCCTATGGGTATGATCATTAATTCACTTCGAGGCATTAACGTACTTGTGCCACGCAACATGACGCAGGCAGCAGGCTTTTACAACACCATGCTAGCGAGCGACGAACCTGCGTTGATCGTTGAATGCTTGAATGGTTATCGCTTAAAGGAAAAACTACCTGACAACCTTGCAGAATTCAGAGTTCCGGTAGGAATGCCGGAAATTATTCATGAAGGTTCTGATATCACAGTAGTAACCTATGGTTCCTGCATCCGAATTGCTCAAGATTCGATTCGGCAATTGCAACAATTAGACATTTCGGTTGAACTAATCGACGTTCAATCGTTACTACCTTTTGACTTGCACCACACTATTTTAACGTCCCTTAAAAAGACCAACAAATTATTGGTCCTGGACGAAGACGTACCAGGCGGCGCCAGTGCCTATATTTTACAACAAATTATCGAAGTTCAACAAGGATTCCGTTATTTGGATGCAGCTCCTCGCACCCTTACATCAAAAGCGCATAGGCCTGCCTACGGATCCGATGGCGACTACTATTCAAAACCGAATGCAGAGGATGTAACGGATGCTATTTATTCCATGATGACAGATTCCAATCCATCCAAGTACCCTGCCTACTAATATCCATGAGCGAGAAAATCACTGAGAAAGAATCCGCTTATTCCCAGCTGGAACAGATGGATGTGATGGAATTACTCCAATCCATTAATCGGGAAGACCATACCGTACCAATTGCCATTGAAAAAGTGCTACCCGCCATTGAAAAAGCGGTACTATTGATTACAGAGAAAATGAAATCCGGTGGCCGACTCTTTTACATTGGCGCGGGTACTAGTGGCCGATTAGGGATTGTGGATGCTTCCGAACTCCCTCCTACCTATGGACTCGAGCACGGCCGTGTAATCGGACTTATCGCAGGAGGAGATACTGCCATTCGAAAAGCCGTTGAATTCGCAGAAGACAACCCTGAACAGGGCTGGAACGATATCATGGCATTCTCAGCAACCAACAAGGATGTTGTTCTGGGCATAGCCGCTTCCGGCTCCACACCTTACGTTGCAGGCGCATTAGAACACAGTCGAAAATCTGGCATCAGTACTATTTCCTTGACCTGCAATCCAGGATCGCTAGTGGCTAGTCATGCCGACATACCCATCGAAGTAATTGTTGGTCCTGAATTCGTGACCGGAAGCACACGCATGAAAGCAGGTACTGCACAGAAGTTAGTATTGAACATGATCTCAACGGCTGTGATGATTCGACTCGGCAGGGTAAAAGGCAATAAGATGGTCGACATGCAACTCAGCAATAATAAGCTGGTATCACGAGGCATTCGGATGATTATGGACGCACTCAACATAACGGCGGAAGAAGCGGAACAACTACTGAAATTACACGGCAATGTTCGCACTGCAATTGATGCACACAAGTCTTAATGCAGGATCAAACGGGCAATGCAAGACCTTGAACCATATTACAACTGGCGAACCTATTATATAGCCTCCGAAGACGATCGCTCGCCATTCTTTGGAGCAGTCTACAGCGAATTCGAGTACACAAACACCGTCTACAATTACTTCATCCATCCTCAATGGGATGAATTTGGATCAAGTACGTTATACTTGAAAATCCTTTTCGTTGATTACGATAAACAATTCGCTATCCTTGAACTCATTGGCGAATGGAACGATGCCTTATACAATGACATCATGTTCCTTAAAAGAGAAGTTATCGAACCGATGCTACAGGAAGAAATCTGCAAATTTATCCTTATCGGCGAAAACGTCCTGAACTTTCACGGATCGGACGATTGCTATTATGAAGAATGGTTTCAAGAAGTTGATATCGGCTGGATCGCAAGCATCAATTTTCGCCCTCACGTGCTATTAGAAATGAGCCGCTTCAATTTGGATTATTACATCGCCTCCGGCGGAGAATTAGATGACCTGAACTGGCGAACCTTCCAACCTAGCGATTTTTTTCAGAAAGTGGATGAAATCCTATCTCGCCGTTTAAACTGAGGAAGCTAGCACTCCCATTGTTTGCATCGCGTGCTACAATTTCTTATATTCCATTGTTTTTCAACGTGAAATGAATAAGTTTTTTCAAGTCATATTGATTGGGGTATTACTTCTGGAACCGGTAGTCGGACAGCGTAGAAGTAAGTTTCACACGTCGGAAAAAGCATCCTATTACCACGATAAGTTCGAAGGAAAATCGACTAGTAATGGGGAAACCTATGATGGCTCCGATTTTACAGCTGCCCACCGAACGCTTCCCTTTAACTCCATCATTCTGGTCACGAATAAATTAAACCACCGAACGGTGGTGGTCAGAATTAATGACCGCGGGCCTTTTCAAAAAAGCAGAACGATTGACCTCTCCCGTTCAGCAGCAGTAAATCTCGAGATGATACCTTTCGGAGTTGTGCCGGTAAAGATTACTCCATTGAAGATGCTGGACAAATTAGCCTGGAAAGACACAACCTTTCATGCAGGTGAAAATTGGGACGTCTATGGCAATAAGACAACACCATCCGAATTAACCATCGGTCTGTGGGCTACTTCCGATTGGCGGCATGCCTTTTACATGGGCTCTAATCTATCCATGGAAGAAGTAAAGAAAACATTCTTGATACACGTGGTGAAAAATGGTGACGAGTTACGTTATCTACTTTGCCAAACCGCAATAAAGGACTCAAGCACCATCAAGGACTTACTGAACGACTACCGCCATCGAGGATTTCAAGGTGCTGGTCCGGCAGATTTTCTAAGCAGCTCACCTACCCGCTGATCTATTACCAATGTAAAATCTTGTTGATTAATTCGTTCCAGTGAAATAAAACGAAAAGCCTGTGCACCTTCTTTCTGTTCCGGAAAATCAAAAGGATTGTTATTGGTAGGCAACTTAAATGGGCCCTCGGGCTCAATTCGGTAGTAAATACTGATGACCTGTAACTCACTATTAAACGCTGAGGGAACAAAAAAATCAGTAGTATAAAAATGACTTAAAACACGGAAGGAAAAGCCTGTCTCTTCCTTCATTTCACGAACGATGCAATCGACTGTGCCCTCCCCGAACTCCAGCCCGCCACCTGGAAACTTAGTCACTTGTCTGCCAAAGACATACTCATCGGAAACCAGTATGCCATGTTCCGGATGGATGTAAATACCATATACTCTAACTACGAATGGATTTTTTACCATTCGTCAAAGTTATCGATTTGTTATCAGGTAGATGAATCTACTGCATGTGACAAAAGTTGAAGCAAGTGAAGTATATTCGTGGTCGCGATTAGCCGCGCAACCCACAGGACTATGAGTTCTACCCCGGATATCATTATTGCAGGTGCCGGACCGGCAGGAATCGCCACTTCCATCTTCCTTTCCAAAAAAGGAATTCGACATACGATTCTTGAAAAGTCCGCTTTACCCCGAGACAAGATATGCGGCGATGCATTGAGCGGCAAAGTGGTGGAACTGCTGCAGGAAATCGATCCAAATTTCGTCGATCAATGCGAAGGTGACACTTCGCACTTTCTCGGCAGTTATGGCGTACGCTTTGTCGCTCCAAACGGTAAAGTTCTGGACATTCCATTTAAAAAAAACTTAGAGGATCTTCAGCATGCGCCAGGGTATCTATCCAAGCGGTTTCACTTCGACCATTGGCTATCTCAAAAAATAGACAACACCTATGCCACGTTAATTCAAAACGCTACCATCACATCCATTGAACGCACCGGAAACCAATCGACGATACGCTACCTCGAAGCCGGTACAGAAAAGTTATTGAAGGCGGATCTGATTATCGGTTGCGAAGGCGATCGATCCATAGTAGCGAAGACGCTGGGGGGAATCCGCAAAGAGAACAACCATTATTGTGCAGGACTTCGTGCGTATTACGAAGGTGTCACGGGGTTTCACCCGAAAAATTTCATTGAGTTACATTTCATTCGTGATGTATTGCCTGGTTATGTGTGGATTTTTCCACTTCCGAATGGCGGCGCCAACGTCGGTGTTGGTATGTTGAGTAAAGAAGTTTCAAGAAAAAAAGTTAATCTAAAATCCGTGCTTGAAGAGGTGATTCATAAGCACCCCGAAATCAGTGAACGGTTTAAAAATGCACGATTAACGGATGCAGTGCGGGGTTGGGGATTACCGCTGGGTTCTAAAAAAAGAAGAATCAGCGGAGACGGTTTTTTATTGACAGGCGATGCGGCCTCATTGATCGACCCTTTCACCGGGGAAGGAATTGGCAATGCTATGGTGAGTGGCAAACTAGCTGCCTCCATGGTGGAAGCAAGCATCAACGCCAACCGTTTTGACAGTGCGTTTCTGAAACACTACGACAAGATGGTGTATGAAAAATTATGGGACGAACTCAAGCTCAGCCATACACTTCAACGTCTGACTAATTACGAGGGGCTATTCAACTTTGTCGTCAATAAGGCAGCTAAAAACCTGCTTTTACAAGAAACCATCACGGGCATGTTTGACGATCTATCCATGCGCTCACGACTAAAGAAACCAGGATTCTATTTTCAATTACTCTTCCGGTAAAACGATGCTAACTATTGCTCTTCGCTCCATGCTTTATTTAATCCATTGAGCACGGGCCTTGTAATATCGAGCGAATCGTTAGCGAATAAAATACCTCCTCCACGCTGGTATCCGAGTACATAATTGACGCCTTTCCCTTTATTGAATTCCCTGAGAAATGCAGTCAGCCGTATAAATAGACTATCTGAATACATCGCCTGCTCATCGTCCAATTGACTTAGCATCTTGTCCTTCTGCTGAATTAACTGTTGTTGACGCATCATGAGCGACTCTTCCATTTGTTGACGTTGTGCTGGTGACAGCGCAGCTGCGTTTTCCTGATACTGCTGAACATCACTTTCCAACTTAGCTCCTGCCGATTTCAATTCAGCACGAATACGGTTTTGTCTTTTCTCCAAATCATCCTTCTTCGTTTTGTAATATTGATAGTTGTCCAACAAGGAATCCGAGTTTACAAAGTAAATGCCTCCTGGCACGACTGGCGCCATGGGCATCAAGGCGTTATCAGTTGTATTGCTAGTATCCGAAAAATGCAGGTAATACAGAATGCCTACGGCAACCACTAGCACCAGATTGAGAATCAAGTTAAATTGCTTCATTTTATCGTTTATGAGGGTTTAAAGATAGGTTAAAAACTAGTTGTAGCAGTTCCAACTGGCCATGCATCTTGGATTAAAAAAATCGTAATTTTCGGATTCTAATTGAGTAGCTTATGAAAAAGTTCTTGTTACCATTCGTCGTAGTAGGATTATTGAGTGCTTGCCATAAAGACAATCTAGACTTGTCGGATCCCACCGCAGGTGAAATTCCTGCAATGCCCGCCCGCTTTAGTCAGAATCTACTGATTGAGCAGTTCACGGAAGCTTGGTCAGGCCAATGTCCTGCAGCTGACTTGTTGATTGATTCTCTTTTAATCCTTCATCCCGACCGTCTGTCGGCTGTGAACATCCATGTCAATGACGCTTTAACTCCATCCGAGCTCATTGACACCTTGGCTGGAGTCAACATCTTCAATGCCTACTTCAACATGACAGGTACAACGCCGGCTGGAATGATTAATCGCACCATCACGACCGCTGCCGACCTTTCTCCGACTTCCTATCCATCGAAGATTGAGACGGGGCTAGGCGCTATTCCTCGTTGCGGGCTTGCTCTAGATGCGAATGATGTGATGAATGGATATCTGAATTTGGAGGTTCACGTTGGCTTTTCTGATGACATGGCCGGCGCTTACCGTTTGTTCATCTATCTGGTTCAAAATAGCTTCAGCTCTACAGACAGCATTTATGACCAATTCAACGATTTCAGTCAATTCGGAATAACCCCATATCCTGGAACTCCGTTGTTTGACCTTCCTACTGAAATTAACAACTACACATATACGCAGGTATTCCGAAAAACTCTCAATACCGGAGGCACCGACGGGGAGGAAATACCTGCTTCTGTGACTATCAAAGGCAAAGAGTACATTAAGAATTATATTGTTGATGTGCGCAACATCGACCTACAGAATTACAGCATCGTTGCGTTTGTAGACAAGTACGGTCCGAATGGAACAACCCATCGCATTGAAAACGTCCGTGAAGTGAAAATAGGCAACGTGGCCGTTTGGAATTAACACATGGATTTCCTTCCTGAAGACCTTACTGATTACATCGAGCTGCACTGCGAGCCAGAGCCTGAATTATTGAAGGAACTCGCACGAGAAACCTATGCCAAGGTACTCATGCCTCGTATGCTATCCGGTCATCTACAAGGACGCGTTTTGTCTTTATTTAGTCGAATGATACGTCCGCGGCTTATTTTAGAAATTGGTACGTTCACGGGGTACTCAGCTATTTGTTTGGCGGAAGGATTGCAACCTGGCGGAAGTTTGCACACCATTGACATCAATGACGAATTAGCGCCAATGGTGCGGCGCTACCTCAGTCAATCAGAAAAAGCTGATTCCATCCATTGTTATTGGGGCAATGCATTGGAAATAATTCCCGGAATCGATGCTGAATTCGACCTTGTGTTTATTGATGCCGATAAGATCAACTACCAGAAATACTATGAATTGGCATTGCCAAAACTCCGAGTCGGTGGCTGGATAATAGCGGACAATGTCCTTTGGAGCGGCAAAATTCTTGACAAACCCATAAAAATGGATGCCGACACCTTGGCACTATACAAGTTCAACGACTTTCTTCGAAACGATCAGCGTGTAAAATCCGTTTTAGTGCCCGTACGTGATGGCTTGATGGTTGCACAAAAAAGGTAAGAATCTAAATAAATCATTATATTTACTAATCGAAAAATTGCAGGATCATGAAAAACCTTCGCCACCTCTTCGTACTAGGATTTCTATCGTTTATTGCGTCCAACGTATTTGCTCAAAACAAAGCCGTTTTCCAGGATCAATCACCGTCTCCTGATACAAAAATCCAACAGATGGCAATTGCTAAAACTGCTGTATTCAACGACGTTTTGGCTCTCACACCATCGCAGCAAACCCAGGTGCAATTGATTATCGAAAAGTACGACGATATCAATACATTGAATGGAACGACAACATATACTATTACAAGAGCGGCTGAAGGTGAGATTCTAGAAATTCTGACTCAAACCCAGCTACAGGTTTATAAGCAGAACATGGATCGCATACATAACTCGTTAGTTCCTGCGCAGCCACAAGCTGCACCTGTTCAAAAGGGGGAACAACAGCAAACAAAAAGCTCTAAATAAATTTCAACCCCGGCACTCCGGGGTTTTTTAATGCCCATGGAGGGATAGCAAATAAGACAAATAACATTCCTAGAATGATTGATCTGCGTAGCGACACTGTTACTAAACCTACACCGGCAATGTTGGAGGCTATGTTTAGCGCCGAGGTTGGTGATGACATTTTCGAAGAGGATCCAACGGTACGAAAACTGGAAGAAATGTCGGCGGCAATGTTTGGCAAAGAAGCCGCCTTATATTGCACATCAGGCACCCTTTCGAACCAACTTGCATTGAAAGTAAGTACTTCTCCTCAAGATGAGGTAATTTGCGACAAGCTTTCACACATCTACTATTACGAAGCAGCGGGACCAGCCTTTTTATCAGGCCTATCGTTACGCATGGTAGATGGTGATCGGGGTCGGTTGTCTGTAGATCAAATCTTAGAGAATATTAATCCCGACAATATCCATCAGCCACCTACTCGCTTAATAAGTATAGAGAATACGCACAACAAAGGTGGTGGTAGTGTTTATCCAAAGGGTGAACTAATGAAGCTTTCCATGGCTGCCAGATCAATGGGCCTGGGGGTACACTTGGATGGTGCGAGGATTTTCAATGCCATGGCGGTAACAGGAGATACTCCAACCGAGATTGGGGCGGCAGTAGACACATTATCTGTTTGTTTATCGAAGGGATTAGGAGCACCGGTAGGATCCTTATTACTTTCCACACGCGAGAACATCCGAAAGGCACGTAGAGTTCGTAAGGCTTTAGGCGGTGGAATGCGTCAGGCGGGATATTTAGCGGCAGCTGGTATTTATGCGCTGGAGCATCATATTGACAGGTTAAAAGATGACCACCTAATAGCAAAGAGAATTGGCGCATACTTAGCTACCTGCTCTTACGTAACGGAAGTAGCACCAGTTGAGACCAATATTATCGTATTTCACATTTCACCAAGCATACCAGTTCAATCCATGTTGGATTATTTAAATAACTGTGGTGTAAGGGCTATGCAATTTGGAAAGCATAGTATTCGCATGGTAACACACTTACACATCACGGAAAAAGACGCAGTAGTAGTCGGCAATGCACTTACAGCTTTTAGAGGTATTTAACCTTCATTGATTTTACTATTCAATGAATAGGGATTCCATGGATTGATTCGTGACGAAATACGTGTGTTTCGAAATAGTGCAAAAAAAAAGCCCGTCTCTTACGAAACGGGCTTTTATAATTACGGCGACGACATACTCTCCCGGATGTTACTCCAGTACCATCTGCGCTGCAAGGCTTAACTTCTCTGTTCGGAATGGGAAGAGGTGGACACTTGCGCTAAAGTCACCATAAATTCGGTAGATAACTTTTGACATATGAAGAAAGAAAACACAATGAGTTACAGGGAATGTCTTGTCAGACAGAAAGCTACGGGTAATTAGTATTGCTCCGCTTTGTCATTACTGACTTTATACGTACAACCTATCAACGTCGTAGTCTTCGACGACCCTTAAAGGAGATCTCATCTTGAGGCAAGTTTCGTGCTTAGATGCTTTCAGCGCTTATCTTAACCGCACATAGCTACCCTGCGATGCAGCTGGCGCCACAACAGGTACACTAGAGGTGCGTCCGACTCGGTCCTCTCGTACTAGAGTCAGGCCCTCTCAAATCTCCAGCGCCCACAACAGATAGGGACCGAACTGTCTCACGACGTTCTGAACCCAGCTCGCGTGCCACTTTAATCGGCGAACAGCCGAACCCTTGGGACCTTCTCCAGCCCCAGGATGTGACGAGCCGACATCGAG
>CANIAS010000077.1 GCA_947465495.1 Candidatus Pollutiaquabacter sp.
ATTAGCTACTGCCACAAGTTGGTTTGGCAATTCGTATTCGTACGAATGCGGGGCCGTTAAAGATAAATGATGTCCACTAATTAAAATATATTGTTCCCAAATAAATTTTTTTAACCCCCAAAAATGTCTCAATTTTGGAAAATATAAACCTACATTCTAACCTACTTACCACATGAAATTACACAAAAGCATCAGTTTGATGGTTCTCTTGGTAGCGCTTTTTAGTGCCTTCCAATCGACAGGTCAATCTTGTACCACCACTCGTCCTCTGCCTTGTCCAGGCTTTAAGACCTATACGCAAGGCGGTTGGGGCGCTACGGCATGCGGAAACAATGCGGGTACATTTTTGACAGCGAATTTTGCCGCAGCATTTCCTGCGCCTCTTTATCTCACCATTGGCTGCACCAATAAATTGGTACTAAACTCTGCCACAGCGGTACGTAATTTTTTACCCAGCGGAACTACACCATACATGTTGCCGGCCGGTACAAAAACGAACCCGACGCGCACTACCTACAGCAATGCACTTGCAGGTCAGTTGGTTGCCCTCGCTTTGAACTTGCGTTTTGATCTTACATTTCCAAGCTTTGGTAGTTCCTCGACCAACCTAAAGGATTTGGTGATTTCTACAGGACCTTTTGCGGGAAAGACCGTTCAGTTTCTGTATGATAATGCCAACCTTTTGATTGGAGGTTGTACAGCATTCAATAAAACATTGAGCGAATACACCACCGCGATTGATAATGTCAATAAAAGCTACGATGGTGGTGTGGCATCAGGTAATTACTTAGTTTGTCCAGTACAGATTACCGGTACGGTCGTGAACGCTACTTGCTTTGGTTCAGCCAATGGTAGTATTACACTGCAAACTACTAACACACAAGGCACAGTCAGCTATTTGTGGAGCAACGGTGCTACTACCAAAAACATTTCGGGTTTAGTTTCCGGTACTTACACGGTTACGGTAACGGATAATTATCAAGTAACTACTAAATCTTTTACGGTTTCTCAACCAGCTCTGTTGGTGGCCAGTGCATCCAGTGGATCCATTTCATGTAATGGCGGAACCACTACCATTTCCGTTTCTGCTACCGGAGGTACTAGCCCTTACACCGGAACAGGTACTTTCACCGTAGCTGCAGGACCATATGCCTATACGGTGACTGATTCCAAAGGATGTTCAGCCAGCACAAGTGGTACTGTAACCCAGCCAGCTGTATTGACCGCTTCCGCTTCCGCCAGTGCAATTGCTTGTTACGGAGGCACATCTACTGTCGCAGTTACTGCTTCAGGTGGCACAGCGCCATACACAGGCATTGGGAACTATACACAAACAGTTGGAAGCTATACCTATAGTATCACCGATTCCAAAGGTTGCACTACCACCACAAGTGTGACAATCACCGAACCTACGTTGTTGACAGCGTCTGCATCTGCAGGAACTATTTCTTGCTACGGGGGTTCTACCAGTGTTACAGTCACCGCTACCGGAGGTACTACTCCTTACAGTGGAACAGGTTCGTTTACGGAATCGGCAGGTAGCCATTCTTACTCTGTTACTGATGCTAACGGTTGCACAGCCACTGCCAGCGTGTCAATCACTCAACCTACGTTGTTAACAGCGTCTGCATCTGCAGGAACTATTGCGTGTCATGGTGGTACGACAACCGTTGATGTCACAGCTGCTGGTGGTACAACTCCTTATACGGGTACTGGATCGTTTACCAAATCAGCAGGTACCTATACTTTTGATATAACTGATGCCAATGGTTGCACCGCTTCTGCTTCCGTTACTATTTCTGAACCAGCCGCATTGCAGCTCTCGTTGAGTATTCAGGTTCCGACTTATTGTTCAACCAATGATGACAATGGCGATGATACTAGTGATAACAGTGGCGGAGATAATGGCGGACTGAATCCGTTGGATGCTGCCGCTGGTGATAGTGCCGCACTACCTAGTGGAAGTGAAAATGGAGGAGGAGATGATAATGGAGGCGGCTGCAATGGCGGTGATGATAATAACGATAATACCTGCAACGGTACTGCAACGGTGACCGTGACTGGCGGAACCGGCAACTACACTTATTTGTGGTCAAATGGTCAAACTACAGCCACCGCAACAGGTTTGTGTGGCGATGAACCCATCACTGTTACTGTTACAGATGAAAACGGCTGTTCCGCTACTATCAGTGATTCGGTTCACTTCGCAGCGCCTTTGGTTGCAGAATTGATCGTGACCTCTCCTGCGACGTGCGGTACCGACAATGATGGTTACAATGATTCCGGTTTGAATCCTGCTGAGGTGACCAATCCTTCTGGAGATTCAGGTGGTTGTGGTGATCAAGACTTAGGCTCTTGCGATGGTACAGCCGTAGTGAATGTCTCCGGTGGTGTAGGACCATATACCTACTTGTGGTCGAATGGTGCTACGACAGCTTCGGTATCTGAATTATGTGGTGCTGAGGTAGTAGCTGTGACCATCACGGATGCTAATGGATGTCATGTTTCCGTTAGTCAGGCAGTTAGTTGCGGCGATGGTGGTGATTCACGCATGGCTAAACCCAACGTTAGTCCGTTGTCCATTAAGCGTGTTTATCCAATGCCTGGCAAGGATCATTTCACCGTTGAAATGGCTGGAAATGTTGGCGATGATGCGAATTTCCAGTTCGTTGACCTTACCGGTCGTAACATTACCAGTGCTTTCAGCGTGACCAAATTATCAAATAAAGAATTCTATGTAGAAGTTGCTGGCGCCATGCATCAGATTGTACTGATGACGGTACGTACTTCAGGAAGTATGCAGAGCTTGCCTATTACCCTTCAGTAATCAATCAACACGAAACACATAAGCCCTGTTCCGCAAGGACCAGGGCTTTTTTATGACCAGTGGTTCCATTAAACTTCGGTAATACACGTTGTTTTTTTGAAAAATAAATGCGTCACCTGATTCGTTGTCTGCTTTATTCGTGAATTTTACCATTGCGAATTCCGAATACTTCGCCAAAACCGATTTGTCCATACTTCGAAAACTAGCCGGCCAAACAGCCATTTATGGACTCAGCAGCATCCTGGGTCGGTTGCTCAATTACTTGTTGGTGCCACTATATACGCGGGTCTTCGATACCGGAGAATACGGCGTGGTTACGCAATTTTACGCCTATGCGGCCTTTCTCAACGTCATATTCACGTACGGATTAGAAACTGCTTTTTTCAAATTCAATCAATCGGAAAACGGACGCCCGCAAGTTTATTCCACAGCATTGATTTCTGTCATCACTTCATCGCTGGTGCTCTTTGGGATCCTTGCATTCTGTTCGCCTTTGCTGTCAGGCATTTTTCAGGCTGGTACATCGCAGCAACCCAGCATGTCGCTCTATATAACCTGGTTTGCCGGTATACTAGCCGCTGATGCCATGACCGCTATTCCGTTTGCTCGGTTGCGTCAACAGAATCGTGCGGTTCGATTTGCGGTTGTTCGTTTGATAAACATTGCATTAAACATTGGGTTTAATATTTTCTTTCTGGTATGGTGCCCAAAAGCAGTCGTTGAAAATCCTGCAAGTTGGGTAACAAGTGTCTATCATCCCGGACAAGGCGTCGGGTATGTTTTCTTGGCTAATTTTTTGGCAAGTCTCGTCACGCTTTTATTGCTACTTCCGGAATTGCGTCACATCACTGCTGGTTTTGATTCGGGTTTATGGAAAAAGATGTTACGGTACGGCTGGCCTCTCATGGTAGCGGGGTTTGCGGGAATGGTCAACGAAACATTTGACAGGATCATGCTTCCTTATTTGGTGAAAGATCCTTCAACAGCGTTGGATCAACTCGGAATATACGGGGCTTGTTATAAGTTGTCCATTCTCATGACCCTGTTTGTGCAAACTTTTCGCTATGCGTCTGAGCCGTTCTTTTTTAGTCAGGCTTCAAAAGCAGATGCCCGGCAGATTTATGCTCGGGTCATGAATTGGTTTGTTTTCAGTTGCGCTTTCATATTCCTATTCGTCATGCTTTTTTTGGATGCTATCCAGTTCTTCATTGGCGAACGATTCCGCTCCGGGTTGCCTGTGGTTCCAATTCTTTTAATGGCCAATCTATGTCTAGGCGTATATCTCAACTTGTCCATTTGGTATAAGCTGACCGGAAAGACCACATGGGGAGCATGGTTTTCACTGATCGGAGCAATCATCACCTTGTTGCTCAATTTCTTGCTCATACCATCCTTGGGTTTTATGGGAGCTGCCTGGGCTACATTGGTGTGTTACGCCGCTATCATGGTGATTTCTTATTTCGTTGGGCAACGCTATTATCATGTGCCTTATGACACTGGCGCCTTCCTCATTGCGGTTGGTTTGGCATTGGTATTATGGGGCGCAAGCATTTATATTGACACCTTAGGCATTGGAACCACTTTTCATCATGTTACTAATACGTGTTTGCTACTTATCTTCCCGGCTGCTGCTTGGGTTTTTCTCCGCAGGAAAACCCGTAAATTTGCAGAACGCTGATTAGCATTTATTTCTTCACCTGACTTACCATGAACGTACGAATCATCAACCAATCGCATCATCCGCTACCTGCTTATGAAACAGCTGGCGCTGCCGGAATGGATTTGCGTGCAAGTCTGGAACAACCTGTAACTCTTGCTCCATTAGAACGAGTCTTAGTGCCCACCGGATTGTTCATTGAGTTGCCAATCGGTTTTGAGGCCCAGGTTCGTCCGCGCAGTGGCTTAGCTGCAAAGAAGGGCGTGACGGTGCTAAATTCGCCCGGAACTATCGACGCTGACTACCGTGGTGAAATCAAAGTAATTCTGGTGAACTTATCCAACGAACCTTTCGTAGTAGAGGACGGCGAACGTGTCGCGCAACTGGTTATCGCACGTCATGAGCGGGTGGAATGGTCGCTGACCACATCACTGGAAGAGACGGAGCGTGGCGCCGGCGGATTCGGCTCTACAGGTAAAAATTAAATCGATTAATAACATTATCAAGCATGAGAATTATTGTACCAATGGCAGGAATGGGAAAACGGATGCGTCCTCATACTCTCACCGTTCCCAAACCATTGATTCCGGTTGCCGGAAAACCAATCGTCGAATGGTTGGTGGAGGATATTACGCGCACCTGCAAGGAGACTGTTGAAGAGATCGCTTATGTCATCGGCGATTTCGGTGCCGACGTTGAAAAACAATTGATCGCCATTGCCGAACGGCTTGGCGCAAAAGGAACCATTCATTATCAAGATCAACCGCTCGGGACAGCGCATGCTATTTTATGTGCGGAATCGGCGCTGGATGGAAAAGTGATTGTGGCCTTTGCAGATACGCTCTTTCGTGCTGAGTTCAAGATTGACGAAAACCAGGATGGTGTGATTTGGGTCAACCGGATCGACGACCCACGTATGTTCGGAGTCGTTAAAGTCGATACGGATAATGTCATTACAGATTTTGTGGAAAAGCCACAGCATTTTGTCTCTGATCTGGCGATTATTGGTATTTATTATTTCAGGGATGGCGCCAACTTGAAGAAAGAACTTCACTATCTGATCGATAATAATTTAATGGAGAAAGGGGAATATCAGCTCACCAATGCCTTGGAAAACATGAAGTCTAAAGGACTTAAATTCATTCCAGGAGCCGTGGATGAATGGCTCGATTGCGGCAACAAGGATGCTACCGTTCATACCAATCAGCGTGTGCTGGAGCATCATCGCAACGACCAATTGATAGCTGACTCCATGCGAAATTCCAACAGCGTTATAATTCCTCCGTGTTTCATTGGCGAAAACGTAGAGTTAGTCAATAGCGTCATCGGCCCTTACGTATCCATAGGTGCCGATTCCCGTATTGAAGGATCAGTTATTAGCAATTCCATCATCCAGACAAATGCCAAGGTGCGCAATTCCATTGTAGATAATTCCATGGTCGGACATGCAGCAACATATACTGGTCGCCCTGTGCAATTGAGTGTCAGTGATTATTCCACCCATCAGCAATGATTCAGGATGGACGCAGACCGTCCATCACCCCTTCATGATCAACCGCACCCACGCATTATTTGTCTTCATACTACTGGCCGCTTGTAGCGGTCCTCACAAGACTACAACAAGTTCGACGGGCGGTACGCAGGACCAGCTTTCTGGTGTACAGCGTGCCGATGTCACCTATACTTTTTTCAATGCCAACAAGGAGAAGCTGTTAGGTAACTATAATACCGCTGTTGACCTTTTCGGTGAAGTCATTCGGAAGGACCCTCAGAATGCTGCTGCTATGTATGAATTGGCAAGCGTGTACATGGAGCAAAAGAAATACGTTGATGCGCTCTACTTTGCGAAAACCAGTTTTAAACTGAGTCCAAACAACATTTGGTACGGTCGACAATATGCGGAGGTTTTGCAGCGCAACGACCGGTTTAAGGAAGCCGCTGAAGTGCTGGAAGTCCTTTCGAAACAATATCCGTCCGATGAGGAGTTATATCATCAGTGGGCAGCGAGCTGCATTTTCGCAGGAAATCTTGACGATGCGTTAGAGGTCTATGAAAAATATGAGTCGGTGTTTGGAATCGACGAGGAGATATCGATGGATAAATGCAGAATCTATCAGCAGCAGCACAAGCCTGAAAAGGCCGTCGTTGAATTGAAACGATTAATTGCTAAGGATTCATCGAATGTGGAAGTCTACGGTTTGTTAGCAGAATATTATCAAACCATGGGGGATACATCACGTGCGTTGGAGACGTATCAGTTGATTGAACGGATGGATCCGGAGAATGCGTATGTACACTTGTCATTGGCTGATTTCTATCGGACCGCCGGAGACAAGGAGCGTTCAGTGGAAGAATTAAAAAGGGCCTTTCAAAATCCCAAACTAGAGATTGAAACCAAGATCAGTATTCTCGGTTCCTATTATTCCTTGGTGGAACAGTATCCGGAACTTAAAGACCAGGCATTGGCGCTTTGTTCTTTGCTAGTTAAAGTACATCCCAACGATTCGCGGTCGTATGCGGTTATGGCTGATTTTCTGGTTCAGGAAAAAGACTTCGAAGGAGCGCGTGAACAATACCGAAAAGCAAAGGCTCTTGGATCCAAAGAGTATTCGGTCCACAGTCAGATTTTGATGCTTGATTCCCAGCTACGCGATTGGGATGCGATGTTATCCGAGAGCGAGGAGGCGCTTTCATTGTTTCCCGACCAGCCGTTTGTCTATTATTTCAATGGAATGTCGAAACAGCAAAAGAAAAAATACGCCGATGCCGTTACCGTACTTTCGTCGGGAGTTAAAATGGTTGTCGATAATCCTGAGTTAGAGTCCTCCTTTTATTCCTTGATGGGGGAGGCATATCATGAATTGAAGGATAATGTCAAATCGGACGAAAGCTTTGATAAAGCACTGGCGCTGGATCCAAAGGATGCGACCGTCATGAACAATTACGCGTATTTTTTAAGTATGCGCGGGGATAAGTTAGCCAAGGCCGAAGCATTATCCAAGAAGTCGCTGGAGCTGGAACCCGATCAGGCTTCCTACGAAGACACCTACGGTTGGATCATGTTTATGATGGGTAACTATACCGATGCCAAATTATGGATTGGAAAAGCCATCGGACACACTACGGGTGATAATGCTACGTTGCTGGAGCACTACGGTGACGTGTTGTATAAATTGGGAGATACCCAGCAAGCACTGGAATATTGGCAACGTGCAAAAGCGGCTGGTGATGGTGGTTCGGATCAATTGGACCAAAAGATCCTACAGAAAAAATACATGGAATGATCGGTCCTAGACTGCTAGCATTCAGGAAAATTCGGTGGGCGATGCCCATGGTGGTATGGTTCATCCTTTCGTTGATTGGAAGTGCTTGTAGAAGTGTGCGACCTGTTGCTGCTGAAGTTCCGGTACCTGTCAAAACGAAAGGTTCTTTGGTGGCAGATGTGTTTGACAGTTTACTAACCCGTCAGTTTGATTATGAATGGTTGACAGCGAAAGCACAAGTAGATTATACGGACAAGTCGGGGGAAACTAATTCTTTCGATATCAACTTGCGGATGCGGAAAGACAGTGTGATCTGGATATCGATTACGCCGTTGTTGGGCATTGAGGCGGCCCGTGTGCTGATCAGTCGGGATAGCGTTGTACTGTTGGACCGTGTGCACAAAGAGTACACGGTGCGCGATTATGCCTTTCTGGGCGACATGCTTCGAACGCCAGTTAATTTCGACATGATCCAGGCCGTCGTTCTTGGCAATTATTTTACCTATCAACGCAATGACAAAATCCGATCGTATTACGAAGAAGAACCGTATGCGATTCTAAGTACACTCAACAAGCGTCAGGCACGTCGTGCAATGGAGGAGAAGGATCCCTCCACGTCGGTGATTCAGGATTTTTGGATTGATGGTAATTATCGGATCATTAAATCCAAGATTACGGACCAGAAGCTGGACCGATGGGTGGAAGCTTCGTACTCCAATTTTACCGTGGTCAATAACCGACTATTCCCTCAAAACATTGTGGTTACATTTTTCGCAACCACACCGGTCATCATGAAGGTGGTTTATTCAAAAGTCATGAATGAATCGACGTTAACCATGCCCTTCACTATTCCAGAGAAATACGACCGTAAATAGGTTCAATCTGCTGTTCAAATATTTCCACTGAAATTGGCGCTTAGGCCATCTCGGACGGAACTTTTTATCCCATGTTGCGTTCAAATTTTCTTTGGAACACGTCCGTTTCATCGATTAGCAGCGACACACATGCCATCAATTTCCAGTCTTTCGGTTTCGCTTTTTGCTTCCGCTTCGTCCAATTCAACAGGACGGAAAACATCATTTTTGATAGTCATTATTTTATTTTTACTCTCTTTTAATGGTTATGCACAATCAAAAAAGGATTTAGAGAGTAAAAAAGCACAATTACATAAAGACATCGAGTATACTAATCAATTGTTGAAGCAGACGCGTAAGAGCAAGTCGACTTCGCTCAACCAGCTGGTGACGTTGAATAAAAAGATCAATTACCGCTCGGAATTAATCAGTACGATTAACGGGGAAATTGTTTCTGTAGAAGGAGAATTGGGTACCGTTTCCAATAGAATTGATTCCCTGGACAATCGTTTGACCGCGCTCAAACGGCAGTATGCAGAGATGCTGGTTTATGCCTACAAAAACCAAGGGACCTTTTCTCAAATTTCGTTCATTTTTTCAGCGGATAATTTCCATCAAGCATATAAGCGTGTTAAATACCTTCATCAGTTGAGCGGCTACCGCCTACAACAAAAGGAACAGATCAAAGCGACGCAAGATTCGTTGTCCGGCAAAAAGCACCAATTGCAAGAAGTCAAATACGAAAAGACAAACTTGCTGGTCAGCCAGAAAAAAGAAAAGAAACAGCTGGATCGGGAAAAAAAGGAGCAGGTTTCGATGCTGAACAACCTGACTTCGAAGGAAAAGAAGCTGCGTGCAGATATTCGCAAGAAGCAACGCCAAGAACAGCAACTTTCTGCCCGGATTGAGGAGATCATCCGACGGGAAATTGAACTGGCACAAGCGGCATCCAGAAAGAAGAGTGCGGGAAGCACAACAGCCAGTGTGAGCAATACACTTCCTAAAAAGGCAGAGAAAGCGGCTTCTCCGTATGTGCTTAGCACCACTCCGGAAGCCATCCGGCTAAGCAATGACTTCGAATCAAACCGTGGTCGTTTACCGTGGCCTGTTGAACAAGGCATTGTTACCGGTTCGTATGGCAAACATTCACACCCAGTGTGGAAGGATGTGATCGTTAATAATAATGGATTGAATATTACCTCCTCAGCGGGCGCAAAAGCGCGTGCTATTTTTGATGGTAGAGTGGCTCGGATTCTAATGGTCGTCGACAAGTATGCAGTGTTGGTACAACACGGTGAATATTTCACGTTGTATTCTAACCTGGAAAGTGTTTCCGTGAAGGCAGGTGATCGTGTCTCCACCAAACAGGTGCTGGGCACAATCAAGAATAACGACGAAGACGGCCGTGCCGAATTGCACCTGGAAATATGGAAGGGTAGCACGAATATGAACCCGCAGAATTGGTTGGCAACCCGTTGATTGGCAGGGGCTTTGAATACCCCGAAAAAAACGTACCTTCGTTGCCGTTAAATGTATCCTCAGATGGTATTAGCAGTATTACTCGGAATTCTTGGCGGTATTGGAACTGGTGAAGTCGTTGTACTTCTGGCAGTCGTACTGCTGTTTTTTGGCGCAAAACGTATTCCTGATCTGGCCAAAGGTCTTGGAAAAGGAATCAAAGAATTCAAAGACGCCAAAAATGGCGTTGACGAAGAGAAGGAAAAATAGTCTAAGTAGTCGAAGCTACTTTCAGATGCTCGATCGTATTCGTTCGATATCCTCTACTGGAATAATTTCCCGGTAAGGCTCTAGTACTTTTGTGTCACCAGTTTCCAGTGCGTAGATTAGTTTTCGACCTTTTTGTACGCTGATAAACGATATTTGCTCAAGGTCATCATCTTCCCCGATTTCTTTTTCCACGAATATCCAACCTACTTTTCGTTTGTTGTCTTTCAAGTATAGCGTAGAGATCTTATTCAGATGCTGCGTAATTTCATCACAACTCATTCGTTCATTTTCCTTTCAATTAAACGGTACATGTGTTTTCTAATAGTCTAATTCACTGTTCAATTTGGCACATCTGATGCCAAGACCAGAATGACTATTAATAAAGTGCTTAGAACCCTTAGAGAGTTTTACTATAGCACTGTAAACAAGTCTATTCGATCATCGGTCCGATGGTCATTCATACAATCTAATCGATGAATACCCCGTAAGTCCAAGTTATTCGGTTAACTCATCGTATTATTCCATGAATGAACTCGTAGACGTGGGGAA
>CANIAS010000078.1 GCA_947465495.1 Candidatus Pollutiaquabacter sp.
AAAACAGGTTTTTTACTTTCAGCGGCTAGCGAGGAATAACTTGCATGATAGCTTTGTAGGGGCACAGAAGAGGGCAGCTTAAAAAACAGACGGTTTATAGCATCTCTTAGGAGGCCATAAGCTGTTAATAAGTCCGATAAGTATAGGACTTAAATAAGTAAAAAGTGTTTGAAATAGAAACAGTGCAATAGAACAGTATATTTCTGCTCACCTGCACTGTTTCTCGAACTGATCACTTCAATGAAGCGGAGAGAGAGGGATTCGAACCCCCGGAACCTTTCGGTTCAACGGTTTTCAAGACCGCCGCAATCGACCACTCTGCCATCTCTCCGGGGTCAAAATTAAAGGATTTTCACAAATAACAAGCGAAAAATTATGGTTTTTATTACTTTTTGGAATGAAAATTGCCAAGGTTTGGCCCTCAATCTTTTAACTCACATTCCCATGAAGAAATTACTCCTACTGCTATTCTTACTAGCTAATTTGTCGCCAATTTTTAGCCAATCAATCCAGAATCTCTCGCTAATCCCCGCGAACCCTACAGACCAAGACACTGTTAAGGTCGTAGCTGATCTGGCTTTCACCAGTGGTGGATGCGATCTTGTGGGTAGTGGCTCAGCCCTCAATGGAAGTGCTATCGAGGTGGTCGCTAAGCATTGCACTGGTATGCTCGCCGTCATATGCTATGCATCCGATACCATCTCCCTGGGTGTGCTTCCTGCTGGAAATTATTCCGTAAATTTTAATGCTGAAGTGGGAACTTATGATGTGAATGGCAACTGTACCGGTTTTGTAACAGGGGCTCAACAATCCATCAGCCTAACGGTAGGTTCATCCACAGGTGTAGGACAATTAACCATTGCCGCTCCCGCTATCCGTTACCTATCAGATAAGAAGAAATTGATTCTGACAGGTAACTTCTTCGATGCAGATTTACGAATAATGGATATCACCGGTAGAATTCTTTATAAAGGTCAATTGCCTCCAGGTGAGGTACCTATGACGCAGCTACCACAAAGCGGACTTTTGATTTTTACCTTGAAGACCACCGACGGAAAAGAGAAGTCGGGTAGGGTGGTCATCCAATAACTATCCTAAGTCTTAATTGAATTCATGGAATCATACATGTCAATACCTGGCAGTTGACGTTAAATTAACGTAGGTTTCATTTTGGCGCTTAAATTGTATTCTAGTTTTCTCCCATAAAATTACTGCGAATACCTATGGCTAAACGTGCGGTTATTTCCCAATTGACAATTGTATTAGTTGTCACACTTTTTTTTAGCTGCGAAAAGCAAGAGTTCTACCCACTTTCATCGACAAATCCTGATGCGGAATCTGCGAGATTATCTTCCGCGAATTCTAGCGCACTTCCCAATCAATCCATTTACTATTGGGCTGATTTACTTGTACGTAATGTACTTCCTGCAAACAATGTCTATGATACCAGCCGAGATAGCGTTACCTGGGCCGGACAAAACGGGGCAAGAATTTATTTTTCTGCGACGGTATGTAGTGGATTTCTGACTAAACTATTAATACAGACATACGGCTATTCAACCAGTTATTTCAGGACGTGGACAGGTTCCACGAATCCGCATGCTTCCAACTACTACAATGAAATTATCACACGAGATCATTTCACCAACATCACTGCCGTGTCGCAGATTAAACAGGGTGATATCATTGCGATGCAGTACCCCGCAGGTACTAGTACAAGCACTGGCCATGTCATGGTGGTCGTGGCTCCACCCACGCTTCGAACTGCGTCGGCACCGTTGGTTACGGGCACTTCTCAATATGAAGTACAAATTATGGATTGCTCCTCCACCGGACACGGAAGTTCCGATACGCGATACGTTTCCAGCGGTGTATGGAATACCGGCGTAGGTCGTGGTATTTTTCGCTTGTATGTCGCTGCGAATGGAACTATTTCGGGCTATTCATGGAGCACTTATTCCAGCAGTGTCTATTACCGTCAAACCGATCGCCCATTGGCAGTTGGTCGATTGATTCCCTGATTCATCTTCATTCCATGCGTTATACGCTTTTTGGAAATTGATTTGGTCTTCTGAAGAAATAGCTATTCGTTTTATTGTATGCGCCTTTAAACAAGCGTATTAGTGGACTTAATCTATATAAAATTATTTTTCTTATCCTGCAAAATTAATTAAATGTTAAATTTAATGCATTGGCCATCAAACTGTAATCATCGGCCATATTAAGTTCATTTTTTGGAAGTGACGTTATATTTTTGGGAATTCGGGGTTTATCTCTGAACCATTGTTTTACTAGGTTGTTTTAAACAGGCAAATAATTTTTTATTTCAGGTAAAATTGCAGTGAGGAATCTAAATTTCAAGAAGTTTCAGTGTCGTTTTAGGTGTCATCACTTGATGATTTTTTTGTGCTTTTTACTCTCAACGCGAATGTACGGACAGACGAATCCAGCTGCCGTATCTGTTCCTTATGCACAGGATTTCGGTTCTACCTATTTTAATACGTTACCATCCGGATTTGCCGCTTGGAATTCTAATCCTTCGCCTTGTGCAACAAATTCCGCCTCATTATCTAGTACTGGTGCCAGTGATCAAACTGTTGACTCTGCCACTGTGGTACAAGCATTAGGAGATGTATATGGGTACTCTGGTTATAACTCCGGTGTTCCTAATAATGATGGCGAATTATATATTCAGAGTTCAAGTAACAACCTCTCAGGTACCTGTCAATTGGTTTTAGCCATAAATACCTCCGGTTATATGCAAGTGTCGGTTTCGTACGATATCGACATGATTAATCCCCAAGCAAGGCAAATCGGTGTAGTTTTTCAGTATCGAATAGGAACCACCGGGACTTGGACGCGTATCGATTCCAGTTATATTCATTCGTCTTCAGATCGTACTCAAGGTCAAATAGACAATTTTAATTTCGTGCTGCCTCCAGCATGTGAAAACCAGCCCATAGTTCAATTGCGCTGGTCTACTGCACGATTCGGCACTAGCGGAAACTCTAGCGGTATTGGCATCGATAATATCTTGATCAATGCTACTCCTAATACGGCCACACCATTGTATTTCCGCTCTGTTGCTACCGGAAATTGGAGTAGCGCTGCTACCTGGGAATCTTCGGCTAATAACAGTACGTGGTCAGCCGCCACACGGTATCCGACCAATTTCGATTATACCATTACTATCCGATCCTCACATACTGTCTCAACGAATGGAATTACTTCATTAGTCATCGATCAAACCGTAGTGGACTCAGGTGCTACCTTATGGAATGCTAATGGTACCGCACTGGCAATAACACGCGGACCTAGCGTTGTTGATTTGGATATCAATGGCACCTTTGTAGATTCTAGTCGTACATCCGTTGTCTTTTCTTCAACTACTGCAAATTGGCGCTTAGGTACCAATGCAAATTTTGTGAAAGCTAGTAGCTCTTCCACACGGGTGTGGCATCTTCGGTATTATACGGGAATTGCCAATATTCCTGCAACGTCCAATTGGTACTGCAGAAAATACGCTCAAGCACCCTATGACCCTTCATTGTCTTCCACCAATAATGGCCCACCAAATCCACAAGCGACGTATGGAAATTTGTACTTGGAAAATTATACCGCCACGTGGGACATGTACACAAATCCCCGCTTTGGTGGAGCTAGCAATTATCCATTGATAAAAGGCAATTTTTACGTTGGTGGAAATGGTACTGGACCTGTTGATTTCATGAATCACAATCAAAATGCATTACCTGTCCAAGTGAAGGGTGACATTATCATCAATAGCTCTTGCTCCATCTACAATTTAGGTACAGGCATCGCAGTGCAAGGCAATGTTATTAATAACGGTTATTTATTCTATTACTCGTCCAAATCAAAATGGGTATTCAATGGTACGATAAACCAAACTATTTCCGGTTCGGGTGCCATGGTTACCAGTGGCTTTCAGGTCAATAAAGCAAGTGGTGAATTAATAGTCAATCAACCGGTTTTTATCAATGATTCCTTGGTATTGACGAACGGAAAAATAGTAACGGCCTCTGTGGCTGTGACCACGCCTTCTACTTTTGTTTTGAATGATAATGTCGTTGTCAGTGGAGCCTCTAATACAAGTTTTGTTGCTGGTTCCATGGCTAAGTTTGGCGACGATAATTTTACATTTCCCGTTGGCAAAGGAGTCGATTTACAAAGCATAGGTATTCTAAATGTGATGCCTACAAGCAGAACTGCTTTTTATACGGAAGGCTTTAACAATGCTTGCAATTCGGGTTGCCTTGCTACTTCCTATACCGGTTGGACGGAAACGGCCACAGGAACTAATGGTAGTAGTTCTAATGTTTGGTATATTAGTGCTACTGAAAGTGGTAAAGCACCTGGTCTCTGCCAGGCAGCAGGTGGAAACCCAGCCTTGCACATTGGATTGGCCTCAGGGGATACCAGGGCAACTTATTCCGATAACGGAGTAAATGCAATTACCAATAAGCGGATTGAATCACCGGTGATTAGTTGTTTGGGGAAATCTAACGTGATCATCGATTTTAGTTATATCAAGGGTGGTAGCAATTACGCAGATAATCTTTGGTTGGTTTATTTCAACGGATCCAGTTGGTCTCGGATATCAGATTTGCCTCAAACTGCTTCATGTAGTAGTCCTACTTCTAGCACCTTGTGGACTCGATGCAGAATGACGTTGCCCGCATCTGCTATCAATAATCCTACTGTCAAATTTGGATTTGAGTGGGCCAATAATGGGGACGGTTCCGGATCCTCGGTTTCATTTGCAGTGGATAGTATAACACTGACAGATCAATTGGATTTGTTTACAGCTGAATACTTCCATACGGATCCATGTGCAATTTTCAATACAGCTCACGTGCCCACCATTGATCACGTGAGTCGGTGTGAATATTGGCGATTGACAAGGGACAATCCATTGTCAACTGCAACGAAGAAAATAGTCTTAAATTTTGATCAGAATAGTTGTGGGGTAACGGATCTTACAACATTGCGAGCGGCTCGCTGGAACAGTGCTACCACCGGTGCAACCTCATTGCGTTGGTTGGATGAAGGGAGTTCCTTGACAACTGGTTCAACTACTACTGGTACATTGACCAGTAGTATTACAAGCGGATTCGGTTATTTTACATTATCATCAACTAATGCTACAAATCCATTACCAATTACCTTATTGTATTTTGATGCAAAATACATTGAGCAATGGGTTGATTTGAATTGGGCTACCTCCTCGGAGTTGAACAATGATTATTTCACAGTAGAGCGTAGTTCAGACGGTAAATCTTTTGAGCTATTGCTGCAACTACCGGGATCTGGTACTATCAGTGGAACTACCAATTACCAATCAGTGGATGAGCGCCCGTTGCCAGGTGTTTCGTACTATCGGCTGAAGCAGACGGATTATGATGGAAAGTTTTCCTACTCCGACATTATTCCTGTTGCAGCCAAGGGACCAAAATTGGAATGTTTGACATGCAATTTTGATCCGGGTGCAGGACTGCTTTCGATGCAACTTTACATACCTGTCAGGGATAATTTCAACTTGCTTGTGACAGATGTCAGTGGTCGGATTATATTGGAAAAGAATTTTAGACTAGATGGTGGATTTAACAATTTTGAAACTCCATTCCCTTCATTAAGTGCAGGGTCTTACTTTCTTCAGTTAATTGGCAATTCCGGAAAGATTTGCAGGCAGTTTATTCGGTGATAATTATTGCCTATTCTGCCTGATTGATTATATTTTTTAACCGCCTATTTGCGACTGTTCACATAAAAACAGCCGACACTTGTCGAATAAAATGGCTTTAAGGCCCTTGCGATAGTAGATTTATAAATATGATTCAGGCCTTAATAAAAGGGGTCTGGTCTACTTAAAACTAAATATATGAAAAGTAATTTTAGTTCTGGCAAGCATAAGACAATCATAGTATTGACTTTGCTAACCTTGTTTACGGTATTAAACGCCTCTGCACAGATTCCAATCACGTATTATGATTTTGAATCCAATTCAGCTCGTTCTACAACATCGGAATTAACGCCTGAGCAAACCGTCAACCCTGCAGGTAACGTTTCCTTGGTGGGTGTTACAGCATCGACGGGACTTAATGGAGCTGGTACTCTCTACGGTAGTACCGCATCAGGTTCTTCTATTGGAGGCTCCAGTTGGCAAGGTTCGGCCTCTGATCCCGGTGCTTCACCAACGGCTTATTTTTTAGTAAACGTCAATACTTCCAATTTTACGGGCATCACGCTCAGCTATGACTATCGTGTAAGTGCTGCTGGTCCTCAAGGAAATGGGGTAGTGATTTCGGATGGAATAAATACGTCCGTTTTAGCCGGTACTACTGTTAGTAATAATGCAGCATTCAATAGTATTTCTTGGTCGTTAGGCAATATCGCCAACAATAAATCATCCTTAACACTAAAGATCTATTTTTACAAAGGTACTAACGCAGGTTTTGCTTCTACAGGTACTGCCCGTATTGATAATTTGACTATAAAAGCAACAACACTTACTGGTGGTACTGTTAATTTGTTAGATGAAGATGCGTATTATGCGGGCCTTACTTCCGGTAGTTCAGGAAAGATAAATGAAAAGAATTTTACTGTTACCGGCTCGAATACGACTTGCCGATTAAGCAACAGCGGTATTCAAATGGATACTTTGAATACGTTCCTCGTTACTGCTGGAGCTACATTGGATTGTGGACAGACAGCTTCTGCGACCATGAAAGGGAATGGTACATTTCAATTGGATGCTGGTTGTACGCTATTAGTTCGAAGTCCAAATGGAATAAATGCTACTTCAACATCAGGTAATATTCAAACGTTGGTAAGGAACTACAATGCTTCGGCTAATTATACCTTCCAACATTTTTCAGGAACAGCTCAGTCTTTGGGAGGTGGAGTTCCCAGTCCATTAGCTGGTACATTGACAATCAATAATAGCGGCGGTGTAACCTTGACATCCAAAAGTTTAAAGATATCAGGAACACTCAACATGCTGAATGGAAGGTTGTCACTCGATGTCTATAACCTGACATTAGTACTTGGATCCACATTAAATGGTACGTTCAGTGCAACGACCATGGTTTGTCCAGAAGGCACGGGTGAGCTAAGACGTGAGATAACAGCTAACAACTCATTGTTTTTTCCGATAGGCGATGCTTCCGGTACTCCGGAGTATTCTCCAATCACTGCGAATTTCACCTCGGGTACTTACACTTCAACAGCTTATTGCGCGGTTCGTTTGGTTAATTCCAAACACCCCAATAATTTAAGTTCCACCAATTATATTAATCGTTATTGGGTGTTGAGGGATAATGGTATCAGCTCGTTTTCAACCAGTTTAACCATGAATTATACCGACGCGGATGTAGTGGGTAATGAATCATTAATGCAGCCGGCTCGCTGGACCAGTTACTGGAGTCGCAGTGGGACTATTACAGCTGCTACCAATACAATTACCAGAACCACAACGTTGTTCGGTGATTATTCCGCATTGTCTTCCGTAGCTCCAACCGTGAGTATTAGCGGTAATACCAGTCCACTGTGTGAAGGTAATACTGCTACCTTATTGGCTACTCCGGCTGGAGACGGACCCTTTTCCTACCTATGGTCGCCGAATGGAGTGACTACGGCTGATATGGTCTCCGATCCATATGCTACAAACGACTATACGGTAACAGTTACTGATGGTAATGGCTTGACTGCATCTGTTACCTCTACAGTTACAGTGAATCCAGCCGCAAATGTTTATGCAGGAATCGACCAGGAAGTATGTGCTAACGCTACCATTGTTTTAGATGGATATATCTGGGGAGGAGCAACTTCAGCAACTTGGTCGACTGCAGGTGATGGGACTTTCTCCAATGCTTCAGCCATCAACTCAAATTATGTTCCAGGTCCAGGTGATCTTGCTACAGGCTATGCAGTGTTAACGTTAACCTCTAATTCAGCTGCTGCGCCGTGTGTCTCTGTTAACGACGCAATGATTGTATATTTTATCCAAATTCCAACTGTTACGGGTGTTACTAGCAATGTTACTTGTCATGATGGCAATAATGGATCTGTGGATGCAACGGTAGTTGGCGGACTATCGCCGTATTCATATTCGTGGACAAACGGTGCTTCAACGCAAGATATCAGCGCTCTCACGGATCAATCCTATTCACTTGTAGTGACAGATGCCAATAATTGTTCTGTACAAACTTCATTCTTGATTGGTGCCGATCATCAAAACCCTATGTTGGTTGCACTTGCTACTCCTTCCTCTGTTTGTATAGGATTGACATCTCAATTGTCTGTTTCCGGTGCTTCTTCGTATGCTTGGGTGACGTCATCAGAATTAAGTGCTGATACTGGTTCTAACGTGGTTGCCAGCCCAACTGCTTCTACTACCTATACAGTCACCGGGCAGGATGATTACGGTTGCTTTTCGTCGGCTGCTGTTAGTGTTACCGTAGTGCCTTACACTTCAGACACTCTGAACGAAACAATATGTGATAGTTATACCTGGAATGCAAATAATACAGTGTATACCGAAAGTGGTTCTTATACATATGTAAATGGATGTAATACGTCTATTTTGAATTTGATAGTCCTTTCATCAAGTAGCAATATTACATCAGCTTCATCCTGTGATGAATTCATTTGGAGTGTAGACGGCGTTACCTATACAACTTCAGGTGTCTATACATCGATTTCTGGATGTAACACAGAGATTTTGAATTTGACGATTACTCCTAGTTCAGACAATTTGTCGATTATTACTGCTTGTGATGCCTATGTTTGGACTATCGATGGCGTTACCTACACAGAATCGGGACTCTATACTTCTGTGAATGGTTGTAATACAGAAATTCTTGACCTCGATATTATACCAAGCTCATCCAGTACAACCATTGCTGCTGCTTGTGATGAGTTCTTTTGGAACGAGACCGGTATTACCTATACGGCATCAGGCAATTACTCAACTACCACCGGTTGTGTAACAGATATACTTGATTTAACGATCACCACTTCCACTAACAATTCTACCATTGAATATGCTTGTGATTCTTATACATGGTCTGAGGATGGAATTACATATACCACTTCAGGTGTGTATACGTTTATTAGTGGATGTCATACAGAAATTCTTGACTTGACAATTAATTCTTGCCCGAATGGTGTTACCTTACAATTAACTGCTTTTATCCAAGGTTTGTATGCTGGAACCGGTACTATGCAGTCCGCACTTTTTAATTCAGGTGTTTTAAATGCGGTCGGTACAGATGCGGATTCCATGGTGGTGGAGTTACGCGATAGTTTAGATCCTACTAACGTGGTAGCTACAACCAACGTTCTTTTATTGACAGATGGTTCTGCTACAGCAAATTTCTCAACCATTTCTTCCGGTGTTTCATATTGGATTGTTCTAAAGCACCGTAATTCTATAGAGACATGGAGTGCTTCGGAAGTACTAATGGCAGCTACTACCTCGTATGACTTTACCACTGCAGATTCACAGGCCTTTGGCGGTAATTTGGTAGAGATGGAGCAGGGGGTATGGGCGTTATATACAGGAGATATAAATCAGGATGAATACGTAGATAATTATGATTACCCGCCATTTGATAGTGATAACCTGGCGTTTTCGGTCGGTTACTTGTCCACTGATTTAAATGGGGATGGATTCGTTGACAATTACGACTATCCGGTCTATGATAACAACAATATAAATTTCATTACCTCCATACATCCTTGATGAAAAGTATACTGCACATTTTTTTTGATGTGATCTGAAAATTACATTTACAACAATTGAATAGAAGAGGGGCATTGGCCCCTTTTTTATTTTTTTAAAATTCGCTGAATGAATTTAGGATAGAGTTTTTTTAATATTTAACATACTTGTCAAATTTTAATTATTCCCATTTTGATTTTTAATTTACAAGACAGGCTACTTTAATTCCTGATATTGGAATTATAGACACCTTTGAATTTTATTTTGGTATTTTGAATGAACAGCTTCAAAATATTTTAAAAAATATTTTTATGTGTT
>CANIAS010000079.1 GCA_947465495.1 Candidatus Pollutiaquabacter sp.
AAGCTGGCATTCGGTATGGTATTTTGTCCGAACACCCAGCAAGTGGAAAGAAGAGAGGCAAGTAGCAGGTAGTGTGGTTTCATGTTCTTGCTTTTACTGGAATATACCTCCGTTTATTTAGAGGCAGTGATTAAAAAAAGCAAGAATCTTTCATTACAGATAAACCGTCAGCTGATGGCTACATTTAAAAATGCATTGAATGGAAGCAGTAGCTCCGCCGACTTTATCAACTTTTTGGAAAAGTCGTTGGCTAACACTTCTTCGTCGGAGAAGGAGTGCCAGCAGATGAAGCTGGTATGCTTGAGCAATCCGATATCGGGGTGGTCTTTCGAATACTGCTTGGGCGTGGTCTTTAGTTGGTGTTCAGGATCTAAGCCTCCAAAGGTTTCATGGAAGCGTTTGTTGGATAGGATTTTTTTCAATGCCGGGCCATTGTAATCAATCTCTTGACGAATCTTTCGTAGCTCTTCAGCGGCAGGCAACCACATGCCTCCAGCGATAAATGATCCTCCCGGTTCAAGGTGCACATAATATCCGGCCATCGTTGATTTCTTGCCGCCTGGACTGACATAAGCTCCCAGATTGGTCTTGTAAGGCAATTTGTTTTTGCTGAACCTCACATCGCGATAAATCCGAAAGACGCAATCTTTCGCCGAAAGTCCCATGATAGCAGGCTCTTTTTTTCCGAACCCTTTGATGAATTGTTCGACCAATTCAGCCACTTCGGCTTTAGCGACCTCGAATTGCTCACGGTGGGCTTCAAACCAGTCTCGGTTGTTATTTTTCTTCAGTTTAGCAAGGAACAGCAAGGTAGATTTCATCGTTCGGTAATTGAAACGGGAAGTTAGGCAAATAAAATTCTCGATTTGATGACAGCGATAGGCCGGATCCAGCCTTGTTTTATAAAGAAATTCAATATTAACATCACTTTAGGAATCAATCTTAATTCTTGGAATTCGTAAATTGCCCCAAAGTAACTACGATGAAACGCTCCTTTTTGATGGTTCTTTTCCTGGCAATGATGGCCGGGAAAGTCATGAGCCAAACGCAACAATTGTTTCAACAGAATGATCGCATGAGCTACACGGTGCGACAAGGTTCTGATAAGCCCGGCTCAACGGATGCTACACGCATTATTCAATTGATCGCCGATGCCGACGGGCGATCGGTTTCCATGACCCAGTTTGAGGTAACATGGAATCAGTCGATCCGCGTTTTCCGCGAATCCCCAAAACTGGTCGTCTTTCAAATCGACCATCTTGATATCCGTCTTCGTGATCCCCAGAAGGTAAAGGGATTCGATATCTCCGCCCTGCTGATTCCATCGGCTGTCGATTTTAGTTATAATTACCGTGCTTCACAAGCTACCGCTGCATCGACGTATAATGCCGCCAAAAAAATCACCAACGGAAACGCAGAACGTTCGGAACAACGTTACCAGGATTCAACGACCAGGGCCGCTACGGCAGCCGTCACCCGGCTTCATTTTATGTACAATGAGCAAGCCGTGCGCGAGATCAAGGAGAGACTAGAGACCATCAAAGAGTATTACGCTTCCGACATCCTATTGACTCAGTCGTATGAGCGCCTGATTCGAGTGAACCCGCAGGATCCCTTAATGCTCGATCTGCAAAACAATGAGTTGTTGCAGGTGGAAAAGGTGATTGCCGATGTGAAGGCGCGGAACTTCAATCGCCAATTGGATCTGGTGCTTTATGACCCGATCAATCTTCTAAGCCGATTGAAGCGTCTGGAGGAAGAAGCGGAGGCAAAGCGGGTGGTGATGAACCAAACCAAGGCCAACCTTTTTCTCTTTTTTTATAATAATGGGCTTGACTTAAAAGCCCGTGGTCGTTATCAGCAGGCCTATGACGCTTTCACGCGTTCTGTGCTAGAGAATCCGTTATTCGCCCCAGCCTTGTATCAACTTGCTTTGATGGATTACGAAGAGGGCCGGTACGCTGAATCCGAATGCCGCACGCGTACCATTCTTGTTGAAATGGTTCCAGATCCGGATATAGAGCGCATGGCACGTAGTCATGCTGGTCGGCTCAATGATACGTACACCCAGCTCGGTGAGGAGCGTCTCCAGCAAGGCAAAATTGACGATGCGTTGGATTTCTTAAAACGGGCAGCCAACCTTTGTAAATCGATTCGTAATGTTCCTTGCAACGAAAAGTTGGACGACGACTTGCGTCAGGCACATCAGGCTAAGTACAAACAGTTACTCGATCAGGCACGTGTAGCCTATCAGCAAAACAATTTGGACCAGGCGGAGAGTATCATTCAACAGGCGCTTAAGTACCAGCTAGCCAACGTCCGTTATATTCCATCGCCTTCCGAGGCCATCGATATGCGCAAAGCCGTGAAGCAAAAACGGTACGATCTCTTGTTGCAGGATGCCCGTCAAGCAATGACACAGGGTAGCACTGCTCTTGCCTTGGATCAACTACTTAAAGCACGCAGCTTGCAAGTGCAAGAGGGATTGAACATGAGTGAAAATTATCCATCCATGATTCGTACTGCTGGTAAACCTGCTTTCTTATCCAAGGCACAAGGTGCGCAGCAATCTGCCCGGGAAAACAAACTCAACCAGGCGCGCGGACAAGTAAAGGAGCTCATTGGATTAATGGATACGTACATGCTTCAAGAAGATGAAGCAGCAAACGAAGCTCTGTCTGCTGCACAAAAGAGCATCTTTTCCCAGGAATGTACCAATGCACAAAAAGCACTGGACGAATTTGCGGCTAAAGCAGGAGATTCCTACGACCGCCGAAAATTCAGGGAAGCTGATCAATACATCCGCGCTGCCCTGAAGGTATCCGAAGGTAATCAAGACTGTCACCTCGATGAGGGTAATCTGCGCGCATCGCTCGACTCGATGCGACCGGCGGTGACGTACCAGAAAATGATGGATGATGTATTGTTTTTGCAAGGGCAAGGACGTTTTGCAGAGACCTATTCGTCGTATCAGCAAGCTGGAAACTATTTCACAGTGCAAAATGTCGCCTACTTTTCCCTGGAACACCCGGATATCGATGTATTTGCCTATGCGCAGTGCACGGATGAGTTTATGGTTTACCTGGCTGGAACCTACCTGGATCGAAAGGAATACGACCATTCCTTGACGATCTTTAAAAACATACTGACCCGCAACGGTGGAAAGACATTTTCTTCCATGAATAAGGGCCTGGTAAGATTAGGCACCGAATTGGCTGTTAGGGATAAGCTGAATGGGACTGCCGTAAGCTGGAAATCAGGCGTTCTACGTTATACCAATGGTGACAAGCGCCTAAAAGCCCTAGAAAAAGGATATAGGCAGGGGTGGAAGAAAGGTTGAACTTATCGCGCTTTGCTGCCTTCAAAATCATTATTTTTGGCAGATAACCGTCTGAATTATGCTCCAGCTTTCCGTCCTGCGTGACCGAACGGACTACGTCCTACAACGATTGGCAGTAAAAAACATCGATGCAAAACCGGTCGTTGACCGTGTGCTTTCCATTGATGAAGACCGCCGTAAAGTACAAGGTGAATTGGATCACCTGCTCAACCAACAAAATGTACTTGCCAAGCAAGTCGGTGAGTTGTACAAGGCCGGCAAGAAGGCGGAAGGTGATGACCTCAAGAATAAAAGTACGGCCTTGAAGCAATCCGTAGCAGATCTCTCTGAACGACTTACCCGTTTGGAGGAAGAAATGAACGCCGAATTGGTCAAGCTGCCAAACATGCCGTCTGAGCGGGTTCCGAAAGGAAAAACTCCGGAAGACAATGAAGTCGTGCACCAGGAAGGTAACATTCCTACACTAGCAGAAAATGCGAAGCCCCATTGGGAACTTACCGCTCAATACGACATCATTGATTTCGAACTGGGAGTGAAACTCACAGGCGCTGGTTTCCCCGTCTATAAAGGCAAAGGAGCTAAGCTGCAACGTGCGCTGATTAATTACTTCCTCGATAAAGCGGCCGAAGCCGGATACGGTGAGGTTCAGCCACCGATTCTTGTCAACAAAGAGTCAGGATATGGAACGGGACAGTTGCCAGATAAAGATTCTCAGATGTACCATGTACAGGATGATGGATTCTATTTGATACCTACCGCCGAAGTGCCGGTGACGAATATTTTTAGAGATGTTATTGTAAAGACGGAAGAGCTGCCAATCAAACTCTGTGCATACACGCCTTGTTTCCGTCGTGAAGCTGGTAGTTATGGCAAAGACGTGCGCGGACTCAACCGACTTCATCAATTCGATAAGGTCGAAATTGTTCAAGTTCAGCATCCCGATAAGTCCTACGAAACCCTGGACGAAATGGTCGAGCACGTAGCAGGCCTCTTGCGTTCTTTGCAACTGCCTTTTCGCATTCTTCGCCTTTGCGGTGGAGACATGAGTTTCTCCTCGGCGTTGACGTATGACTTTGAAGTATACTCAGCCGCGCAGAAGAAATGGTTGGAGGTTAGCTCAGTGTCTAATTTCGAATCCTTCCAGTCGAATCGAATGAAACTGCGTTTCCGTTCCGGTAACGACAAGCCAACGCTTGCTCATACCCTCAATGGTAGCGCACTTGCATTGCCACGGATCGTAGCGGCTTTGCTGGAAAATAATCAGACCCCTGACGGCGTTATTATACCCGACGCCCTACGAAATTATACCGGCTTCGACCGAATCGCTTGATCAACCTGCCCTCCTTCAAACTCCGTTCGCAATCATGGCTACACCTGTTGTTGGCCATGACGTTTTTGTTTTCTGTTCTTGACGTTGCAGCCCAGTCTGGTAACGATCGACTGATTGCAGATCAGTATTTCAACAGTGGTGAATTGGAAAAAGCAGCCGAAGTATATTCCAGGCTTACTGACACCGATCCATATGGAATCTATCAGAATTATTTTAAATGCCTGATTGGACTCAAGCAATACGATGATGCTGAGAAGTTAGCCCGAAAAGTAGGTAAGAAGATGCCTTCCAATCTTTCGTATCAGGCCGACATCTGCTACGTGTATCAACTTCGCGGTGATAAAGATAAATCGGAGCAGCTGTTTCAAAAGACATTGAAGTCCATGAAGCCGGATCAGTCGCAGGTAATCATCTTCGCCAATGCGTTTTCCATGCGACAGGATTGGAACCATGCGCTGGCAGTTTATGCTGTCGGTCGGAAGTTGCTCGATGGCCAATATGGTTTTTACTACGAAGTAGCGGAAGTCTACTTTCAGCAAGGTGAATCCCAAAAGATGATCGATGAATACCTCTCGGCGGTCGCTGATAATCCGGGTAACCTTCAGAACGTTCAGAATATTCTACAATCGCGTGTTGGTTATGATCCTGAAAGCGGTCGCACCGAATTGCTTCGTGTTGCGTTGTTGCGTCGCATTCAGCGAGACCCTTCTCAGACCGTCTTTTCTGAAATGTTGATTTGGCTCTTCGTCCAGCAGAAAGATTTTGAGTCTGCCACCGCACAAGCCAAAGCGTTGGACAAACGGCTGAAGGAAGATGGTACACGCGTGATGTCGATCGCTGCTATGGCCGCGGCCAACCTGCAATACGATGTAGCGATTAAGGATTATCAATATGTCATCGAAAAGGGTTCGGATCAGCCGAATTACGTGACCGCTCGTATGGAATTGCTGAATGTATTCAATAAGAAAATCACTTCTGGCAATACGTACACCACCGCCGACCTTCTGCAGTTGGAAAAAGATTACCTGGCAACCCTCGATGAATTAGGTCGCTCGGCACGCACTGCATCCCTAGTCAGTGGACTGGCTCACCTGCGCGCCTTTTACTTGGATCAACCCGATACAGCCATCAACGACCTCGATCAGGTATTGGAGTTGCCCGGATTAAGTAAACAGACCATAGCAGATTGCAAATTAGAGCTGGGAGATATTCTACTCTTTGTCGGTAATGTTTGGGATTCAGACTTGCTTTATGCGCAGGTGGATAAAGATTTCAAGAACGATCCGCTTGGGCAGGAAGCGAAATACCGAAGTGCTCGGTTGGATTATTTCCGCGGAGATTTTCTTTGGGCGCAAGCGCAATTGGATGTGCTAAAGTCGGCTACCAGTCAGTTGATTGCCAACGATGCGCTGTATCTCTCGCTGTTGATTTCTGATAATATAGGTTTGGATTCAACCACGGATGCGTTGATGCTGTATGCGCGTGCTGATTTATTGAAATACCGCAACAAGTATGCGGACGCTATGGTGTTGTTGGATTCTCTGCTCATTGGATATCCAGACCATTCGCTGGTGGACGAGACCTGGTTTCGTATGGCTGAAATCAATGACGTCCAGCGTGATTGGACGAAAGAGGACTCACTGTATGGTAAGGTAGCAGCTATGGGAGAGGAAAGTGTGCTTGCTGACGATGCGTTATTTCGCAGAGCAGAACTCAATGAATTAAAACTGATGAACCGTGATAAAGCGATGGAATTATACCAGGAGATCTTGACAAAATTCCCCGGAAGCCTTTATTCGGTGGAGGCGCGAAGACGTTTTCGTGCTCTTCGCGGAGATATGTTGAATTGATAAATACATCCAATGATTTTATACAATGTCACAGTGAATGTGGAAGATGAAATCCACGATGAATGGGTGGTTTGGATGCGCGATGAACACATTCCTGATGTCATGCGCACGGGAATGTTTTTGGATGTTCGCTTTTTGCGGTTGTTGGTGGAGGAAGAGACCGGCGGTACTTCCTATGCTTTTCAATATACCTGTAAGGATCTAGCTACGTTTGATCGCTACGAAAGGGAATTCGCTGCTGCTTTGCGGGCCGATGTGGAACAACGTTACAAAGGCAAATTCGTCGCCTTTCGTACACTGCTTGAATTTGTTTCCTAACCATGGCTTTTCAACATCCCGTCAAAGCCAAGAAGCATTTAGGTCAGCATTTTTTGAATGATCTTGACGCCGCTCAAGCTATTGTGGATGCTCTAGCTGGTCATACTGGCTACAAGGATGTTTTGGAAATAGGTCCAGGCACAGGAGTGTTGAGCGACTTGCTATTCAAGCGGACAGAATTCGATGTCAAATTACTAGATGTCGATAAGGAGTCTATCCAATACCTTCATAAAACATACCCAACAAAATCGGAAGCTATTTTGGAAGGTGATTTTCTGAAAATGAATCTGGGTTCAATCTTCCCTGGCCCCTTCGCTATTATAGGTAATTTCCCATACAACATTTCTACACAGATACTTTTTCGTGTTTTGGATTATCGTGAGTTGGTACCGGAAGTGGTGGGCATGTTCCAGAAGGAAGTTGCAGAACGAATTGCCAGTGGCCCAGGTAACAGGGATTATGGCATTCTTAGTGTATTCATGCAAGCGTATTACAAAACTGAATTATTATTCACCTTGCCAGCGTCTGCTTTTACTCCTCCGCCAAGAGTGCAGTCGGCAGTCATTCGTTTCGAACGTAAAGAAAAGTTTCAGCTAGGTTGCGACCGTGCAGCGTTTTTCCGAACAGTCAAAGTTGCATTCAACCAGCGTCGCAAAACGTTGCGCAATGCTTTGTCACCTATGCTGTCTAAAGAAAAGATGATGGGACTTCCTTTTTTGGAACTTCGTGCTGAAGCACTTCGTTGGGAAGATTATGTGGAGCTGACAAACCTATTGGAAGAACGACTCAAATCCTCTTAGCACCGTGCGTATTTTATTTATCGATACCGTACATCCTTGTTTGTGGGATCAATTATCTGCCGATGGACATACCTGCGTGGATGCAACTACTAGCAGCAAGGACGAAATACGATCGATAATGCCCGGGGTCCACGGGGTCGTCATACGAAGTCGTTTTCTGATTGATGAGGATTTCATGCGCAATTCCCCCGATCTTCGGTTCATAGCACGCTCCGGGGCTGGTATGGAAAATATCGATGTTGGTTTCGCTGCCGCAAATGGTATCAAATGTTTTAATTCCCCAGAAGGAAATCGAGATGCAGTGGCCGAACACGCGTTAGGTATGTTGCTCATGCTGTTTAATCACCTTGGTCGAGCCGATCGTGAAGTGCGTCTTGGAGAATGGAATCGCGAGAAAAACCGCGGTGTCGAGTTGTCTGGAAAGACCGTTGGATTGATTGGATATGGTAACATGGGCGCTGCTTTTGCCAAACGATTGAGCAGCTTCGGGTGCGAGGTGATTGCCTATGATAAATACTTGAACAACCTCCCGGACGCGTTTGCAAAGCAGGTGTCCATGGACGAGTTAACGAGTAGGGCAGAAGTGGTTAGCTTGCACGTCCCTTTGACGGAAGAGACCACCTACTTGGTGAATCGTGATTTTTTAGAATCATTCAACCACCCCATTTATTTAATCAATACGGCGCGCGGTAAGTGTTTGCGCATTTCCGATGTTGTTGAGGCAATGAAGTCCGGAAAAGTTATAGGCCTGTGTTTAGATGTGCTGGAATATGAAGATCTTTCGTTTGAAAAATTTGACATCCTTGCCTCAGATTTTGTTAAAAGCGAGGATTGGAAATTCCTTATTCGGGAAGAACGTGTAGTGTTGTCACCACATATCGCCGGATGGACGGTGGAATCGTACTTGAAATTATCAGATGTTCTTTATCACAAAATTTCTAAAGAATTCCCCACGAAGTCCCTAGAAACACCCTAGAATCAGCTTTTAGTTGGTAAAAATTGTTGATTGAAACAGCCGTTCCATTGATTTCTGAAGATTTCAATACCTATTTTTGTAATAGGAATGTTCCTGTTTGGGAAGAGTAGTTAATTTTTCAGTTTTTAGTTGCTTGATTCAACGAACTGGCTGTAAATTGACCTCGTTTGCCCGCCTTATACTGTTCAAGTTTTATTCCTTCCAGCTATGAAAAAATCCGTTGTTCGGGTTCTCCTTTCCGTTTGCTTACTGATGTTGACCATGTCTGTGAAATCTTCCGCAGTTTGCGGGAGGTTATTGTACCAGAGTGACACCACGGTTTGTGCTTCCAGCTACGTGGAACTTACTATCAATAATCCATCAGCCTTATCGGTGAATTGGTCAACAGGAGAAACTGGATTTTTTATCACCGTTATACCTAATGGTGACACAACTATTTATGTGACGGTAGACGATGGATTGCAAACCTGTGAGGACAGTATACATATTATGGTATTGCCAAGTTACCAATCGGTCATAAATGCCTTCATTTGCCAAGGTGGCACCTATTTGTTACCTGACCAAACAACAGCTTCTACCACTGGATCATATCCGGTTTTACTGACGACAATTAACGGCTGTGATTCTTCGTTTTTAGTCAACCTTACAGTCCGACCTGTGTATTCGATTATTCGAAACGCAAGTATATGTCAGGGTTCAAGTTTTATTCGACCTGGTGGTGATTCTGCGACTCAACCAGGTGTTTATAAAGATACACTGCATACTGTCTATGGCTGTGACTCTATTGTCACTACTAATTTGACGGTAAATCCGGTATACGCTATTTCTCGCAGTGCCAGCATCTGTCAAGGACAAACGTTCATTCGTCCGGGCGGAGGTGTAGTTATACAAGCAGGTGTTTACTACGACACATTGAGGTCTTTCAAAGGTTGCGATTCAGTAATCACTACTACGTTGACGGTAAATCCGGTATACGCTATTTCTCGCAGTGCCAGCATCTGTCAAGGACAAACGTTCATTCGTCCGGGCGGAGGTGTGGTTAC
>CANIAS010000080.1 GCA_947465495.1 Candidatus Pollutiaquabacter sp.
TATCGGGTAAAATTAACGACGTTGCTACGAACAGATGGTTCGCTTTTAATACTTTCATTAGGACGAACCTCTGGTGGCGAAGTGGGTTTCACCAGTTGCTTCCAAATCAATTTAGAATTATTGAGTATCCGTTTGAAAAGATTGAATGCAACGACGTCAGCATTGTAATTTCTTTCCCTGCAATCTTTAGAGGTACTCTAAAAGTTATAATTAACGAGGGTGCATTACTAAAAATATTTTTTTTACTTGTAAGACAACGTTGGGACAGTATTGAATACACAGTTGTAAACGGCGGTAATTACCTTTTTTTAATGCTTGAAAAAACCAAGTCGTTTAGAAAGGCAATTATATCGCTATCCTCTTTCGTCTTGCTGAAGTCAGTCAGTGATGGTAAATTATTCATAAAGAAATTCTGTAAATGTGCCATTTCAATAATTGTCGTAGCCAGCGATCTTGGATATTTGTACTTTGGGCTGCATTCTAAAATTATAGCGCTAATAACGGAGCAAAGTTCTTTATAGGGCTTGAAAAATTGCTGCTTGTTGTCTTCTCCAACCTGCTTTGTCAAGTAAACTTTGGATCCTTCTGAAATTACGATGTTGTGTAATAGTTTTTCATTTACATGGCTTGTTTGATCATCGTCTTGTACTGCTGTTGCCAGGAGTTTTATGACTTTTTTCAATTTAATCACAGGGTCATTTACATTGTTGGTTTGAAAAACTATTTGGTATTCTAGCCAACTCCAATACCAGGCGGTTATATAAGTGAGTAAGCGGTGCTTATTTTCAAAATAGCGATAAACACCAGCTTCTGTAGTTCCAATATCTTCAGCTAGCTTTTTAAAGGTGAAGGCTTCAAATCCAAATTGATGAATATATTGAATGCTGTATTTTACGATATTCCTTCCCAGTTCGGTATGTTCCGGATCCCGAAGGAACAAGTCGTCATTCATTATTACTTGAAGCTTCATTTTCATCTCTTAACTGTTCTTAACAATTAATTTTTGCAAGGGCAAGGTATGAAATATGTTATTTTATTTATAGATGATAGTATTACTATTATATACAAATAGTGTACTATCTTTGGCGTGATTTTTAAAATATCGTTGGTATGAATTTATTGAAGCACATAAATAAAGATTTACCCGCAAGTGTCGTGGTGTTTTTTGTAGCTGTTCCGCTGTGCTTGGGTATAGCATTGGCATCGGGTGCACCGCTATTTGCAGGTATCATTGCGGGCATTGTTGGTGGTATGGTAGTTGGCTTTGCAAGCGACTCGCCTTTGGGAGTTAGTGGCCCTGCGGCTGGATTGGCAGTCATAGTTTTAACTTCGATCTCGACATTAAATGGATCGTTCCCCGCCTTTTTAACTGCAGTTTTTCTGGCAGGTATTTTTCAATTTATTTTAGGGTTGTCAAAAGCTGGTTTCATTGCCTACTTTTTCCCTTCATCTGTAATTAAGGGGATGCTGACAGGTATAGGTTTGCTTATCATCTTAAAGCAGTTTCCTCATGCCTTGGGTTGGGATAAAGATGCATTTGGGGATACTGAATTTTTTCAGGCTGATGGACAGAACACGTTTTCTGAAATTGTCAGTGCGATAAATTTCATTACTCCTGGTGCTGTACTAATCGGCATTGTTTCGCTGGTAATTCTTGTTCTATGGGATAAGGTATTAAGTACTAAAAGTAAAATATTCAATATTATAAACGGACCGCTAGTGGTTGTTGGAGTGGGTATATTGTTTTTTAATCTATACAAAAGTGAAATTTTGGACTTTCGTCTGAATTCCAATCAAGTTGTTGCTGTTCCTGTACCCGATTCGTTTTCCAGCTTTTTAAGCCAATTTACGTTTCCGGATTTTTCTGTCCTTTCGAACTTTGAAGTATGGAAGATTGCAGTCGTAATAGCAATTGTAGCCAGTTTGGAAACTTTGCTATGCGTAGAAGCTACTGACAACCTTGACCCTGATAAGAGAATTACACCTACAAACAGGGAGTTAAAGGCGCAAGGATTGGGAAATGTAGTTTCTGGGTTAATCGGTGGATTACCTATCACACAAGTTATCGTACGCAGTACAGCTAATATTTCCTTTGGCGCTAAAACAAAATTATCGGCAATTCTTCATGGTCTTTTTCTTTTAATTAGCGCCTTGACTATAGCCGGTGTGCTAAACATGATTCCGTTGGCTAGTTTGGCGGCAATTCTTCTAATGGTAGGTTACAAGTTGGCCAAACCATCTCTCTTTAAGGAAATGTATAAATTGGGTTGGGAGCAGTTTGTTCCTTTTGCAATAACTGTTGTGGCGATTTTAGCTACCGATTTGTTAAAGGGGATAACAGCAGGTTTGTTAATGGGTGTATTTTACACACTTCGCAATAGTTATCGCAATTCTTATTATCTAAAAGAGATAGGAAAAACAGAAAGTGGTCAAGAGGTTCATCACATTGAACTTGCGCAAGAAGTCACTTTTTTTAACAAGGCAAGTTTGATGCAATTGTTAGATCGAATCCCAGCTAATTCTAAAGTAATAATTGATGGGTCCAAATCTAAATCCATTGCATACGAAGTTCTTGAACTAATAAAAAATTATGAGATTAATGCTCAGACTAAAAACATTGTTGTTTCCAAATTAAACATTCCTGCATTTTGAAAATGCAAGTACATGCATATCTTTTAAATGGATTGTTGATACTAGCAAATAGCACCCTCTATAAAATTTAATTGTGGTCGGCTGCTAAACGAATGATAAACTTCGGTAAAGAAAATCTGTAATACTCGATTGGTGCAAAATCAGGTTTAGGGCTTGGATGCAGGTGTCTGGAAATCAAATGTGATACTAGTAGTCATTACTATTCTAACTTAACAACGATTAATTAAAAATAAATGAAAACGCTAACACAGGAAATGCAAACTGCCATTACACCACTCATGGCACTTGATTTATTGAAAGATGGGAATAAACGATTTGTAAATAATCTTAAGGTCAATCGAAATCTACTTCAGCAAGCGAATGAAACATCCGATGGCCAGCATCCCTTTGCGGTGATTCTTAGTTGTATAGATAGCCGGACTTCTGCCGAATTGATCTTTGATCAGGGACTTGGTGACATTTTCAGTGTTCGTATTGCCGGAAATATTGTCAATGAAGACATTTTGGGTAGTATGGAGTTTGGCTGTAAGGTAGCAGGTGCAAAAATTATTGTAGTTCTAGGGCATACAAAATGTGGCGCAGTAAAAGGTGCTTGCGACCATGTTGAAATGGGAAATCTGACTGCCTTGCTAACAAAAATAAGGCCTGCCGTTGATGAGGAAACGATTACGAAAGAAAATCGCACGTCAATGAATTCATCTTTTGTAGAAAACGTTGCAACAATCAACGTGAAAAGAACCGTCAAAGCAATTTTAGAGCGCAGTCCGATTTTGAAAGAGTTAATCGAAGCTGGACAAGTCGGAATTGTAGGTGGCACACACGATATAACAACTGGTGCTGTGACATTTTTCAATAACGAATAATCAACCTCATGCTTAATCTGAGCATGATTGACCGAAAAAATCTGTACGTCATGTGTAGAGAACACGGAACTAACTTCGTCGCATTTCTATTGATCTGACCTATTCGAAGGTAAGTCCTACAATTATCGACGTTTAAATTTATTAGGGTGCTAGTTGTTCAGGTTACAGGATTGCGTTCAATTTTAATGCTAGATCTTAAGCCTTACTTTCCCTATCATCTTTAGACTATAATTCCTGATCTTTTGATCAAATCATATTGTCCTTTTCGATTTTTGGTAATGATTTTTCAGTTTTAAGTGGTATCGCCGTATGCAATTTTCTATTTCTATAGCCGACGAGCTCCAGTTGGCGCAGTTGTTAAGTTAACATCTTGTAGTAGTTATGGGCTTCTGTGTGGCAATTATGTAAGGGGGCAAATCGAACCCCTAATTTTTTATTCAACTTGCTTTTTGTTTGACGGATAGCATCCTGACTGAAACCAACGAGTAGTGCAATTTCGCTGCGACGAGATAGGATTCGTTCAGCTCTAGGTCGAAGATCTGCAAATCAGTCAGTCCGGAACTGATGGCAGTCAAGTTGTCGCATGAACAAAAGGACTCAGAATCATTGAAAACTATATCCATAAGTGACGAAGAAGATCCCGAACCAGCTAAAATTGACGATGAAATCATCCAACAACTTTCTAACGCAAATATCATTTCCGAAGAACAGTGGACAGTCTTTGTGAACACCTTCAACAAAGTGTACTTCAGCTTCATCAAAGACATCAAAGGGAAACATCCCGACATCACATTCACCAAAATGCGGTATTGGGCACTTTCCAATTTGGACCTCAGCACACGCGGGCTACTGTTTTCGAAGTTTCGGGTTTTGTCGGAATAATGTTAAAAAACCAGTTTCGATTTGAAATAATGCGGAGAATATTGCTCTTATTCTCCGTAATATTTGCGGAGTTTAATTTGGAGTAGCGAGGATTATCGCCTATATTTACCGCAAATAATGCGGAGAATGTACATCTACGAACACCCCAATTGGCCAAATTTCATTTGGAACAAAGAGAAAATCCTTAGTCTTTTGTCGACGATCAGTCACCGACAGGGACGCCTGATTGGCCGGATGGAAAGTTTGGGATTCAGTTTACAATCAGAGGCGAATCTGGAATCTATGACTTTGGAGATACTGAAGTCCAGCGAAATCGAAGGAGAGTTGTTGGACAGGGATGAGGTGCGATCCTCCATTGCCCGGCGATTGGGAATGGATATCGCGGGTCTTGTACCCTCGGACCGCAATGTGGATGGAATCGTTGAAGTCATGCTCGATGCCACACGCAAATTCCAAGAGCCACTGACCAACGACAGGTTATTCAATTGGCATTCTGCGCTGTTCCCTACCGGTCGCAGTGGCATGCAAAGAATCGTGGTCGGGAGTTGGAGAAAGAATCCGATTGATGATCCGATGCAGGTGGTTTCCGGACCCATTGGCAAAGAGCGGGTCCATTTCCGGGCACCTGATTCGGCGGTGCTTAATAAAGAGATGAAATTGTTTTTGGATTGGTTCAATGCAACTGCTGAGGTGAGCCCGTTAATCAAAGCTGCCATCGCACACCTCTGGTTTGTGACGATACATCCTTTTGATGACGGTAACGGACGGCTGGCGCGTACCATTACCGATATGTTACTTGCTCGCGCGGATGGGATCTCAAATCGATTCTACAGCTTGTCGGCTCAAATCAGGATTCAGCACAAAGCGTATTACGACATTCTTGAAACAACACAACGCGGTTCTATTGACATCACCGCATGGTTGAACTGGTTCCTGGAGTGTCTTGATCGAACATTGTTCGCTTCAGAGGAAGCTCTCTCAAGAATTATTTTCAAAGCACGGTTGTGGGACAAGATAAAAGATCATGACCTCAATGAGCGTCAGCGTAAAATGATCAATATGTTGCTCGACGAATTCGAAGGCAAACTTACTTCGTCGAAGTGGTCGAAGATCTGCAAGTGTTCGCAAGACTCGGCGGGTCGTGATATTCAGGAATTGATCACCAAAGGAGTATTGAAAAAAGAAGCTGCAGGAGGAAGAAGCACAAGTTATGTTTTGGCTGAAATTGGATGATGACAATTATAAATCGACCATCTCATTGTTTGTCTTAAAGTGATTCAGGCTAATTCTGCCTTTTGCGGTCCTGATAGGACTTAGGTTTTGAAATTTTATCGTTTACTGATTTTTATACAACTTTACTTAAATTAACTGATATACAGTTATTTACAGCTGTTTTGACGGCAATCAGCGTAAGCATAAATACACATGTTTTAAACTAATCTGACCGCTATCTGACCGCTCTTTTGTACCTTTATTTCGGATCGATTTTTATCGATCGTAATACAATCAAAATGCCGCAGGTACGCTTCAATATCAACTCCTTAGAGGCCGATAAATCGGCCATCATGCTCTACTTCAATTACGATAATTCGCGGCTGAAGATGTCTACCGGAATGAGCATAGAACCGCGTTTTTGGAATCCCAAAACGCAGCGGGTCCGAGAGAAGATGGAATTCCCACAGCATGCCCTCATCAACATGGAACTGGATGACTTGCGCCTACTCGTGGACAAGCAATACAATAACCATCTGGACATGGGAATCCGCCTAAAACCAGAGGCCCTGCGGAAAGTGATTCAGGAAGCAAGGAAAGAAAACAGGTACATGTTGGATGAGGATGTCTTCTGGAATCATTACGACAGCTTTGTGGCCTTTAAGCGAAGTTCTTTTCCCGATGTGCGCGATTACGACAAATCGCTTCGTAAGCACCTTAAAAAGGCCGAGGAACTCTTTGGCGCACCACTCAACTTTCTGCTGTTCAAGAACCGCCCCAATGGCTTCATCGACACCTTCGATCATTACCTGACCTACCAGGCAGTCAACCATCAGGGTAAGCGCGGATTGACCGTCAATACCATTGGCAAGCAGTTCAAGAACCTCAAGGTGTTTCTCAACTGGTGCTTTGATCGCGAGATCGTTCCGCCATTTAGTCTGAAGCACATGGTCACGCGCAGCGAGGAGGTGGATGCGATCTACCTGACCGAGCAGGAAATAGATGCTGTGTGCCGTTTGGAACTTGTGGTCGAAAAAGAAATACAGGTGCGTGATCTCTTTGTGCTGGGCTGCGAGACCGCTTTACGCTTCTCCGACTTCTCGCGCTTGGAACCACACCATATCAAGAAAGACCGTATTGAAATCCACCAACAGAAAACCACCGACAAAGTCATCGTTCCTATTTGTACCCAAAGGTTGGCAGAAGTACTGAAGAAATACAACAATCGTCCTCCACATTTTGAGAACGTTACCGAATTCAATGCCATCATTCGCGATATCTGTCAGCGTGCCGGCATCGACGAGGAGATCGTGCATCTCAAGACGCATGCTAATCGGCGGCACGAGGTGGTGTGCAAGAAATACGAACTGGTCACCTCGCACACCTGCCGCAGATCCTTTTGCACGAATCACTACCTGAACGGGATGCCGGTTACGCTTATTATGGCGATCTCCGGACACAAGACCGAGCGCGCCTTCATGCGCTACATCAAGATCGACAAGGATCAGAAGATCGATTTGTTCCGGGAGAATATGAAGGGGCGCAAATCGCAGTAGCGAGCATGTGAGAATACTTGTGCAGCGGCAAAGCATTCGGTAAGTTTTAAAAGGATGAGTTATCGGTGGAGGGTTAAAAGATACACCTCACACGATTAGCAAAGAATCCTGGTGCTCGTATGCAACTCGAGGATTAAAAACATCGAAAACAGTGTTTTTTGAGAGCTAAACCCCAAAAAAACACTGTTTTTCAAGATTCGTGATGAGATATTCTCTGACAACTGACAAATCCTTAAAAAGATTGTTTTTTCGAAGGTCAGGATCTTTGAGTGGAGCAGGAGTAGGGTAGAAAAAAAAGTCGCTTCATCAGTTACCCCAAAACAACAGTCCACTCGCTTTTCTTAGCGGATGAAATACAAAGAATGTACGCTAAGAGCAATGAACGATTACCTCACGCTAATACTTCACAAAAAATACCGGTGTCGCCCGATTTTTGAGCAAACCAATGGCTGATTTCGACTTTTCTCACCGATAATAGGATGAAAGCACCTTGATAAACGCAAATAATTGTACTTTTTTTACGATGTCATCCTTTTTTTATGTGCAAACTTCAGGGATTTGTCAAAACGGATCGATGAATTCGTCATTTGGCTAATTCTTTTCGCAGAAATGTCGCTACTAAAACAGCAGAACGCGGTGCTTACTGACTTATTATGTGATAATCACTCTTTATTTTGTGATTATCACCGGATATTTTGCGATGACTGAAGTGAAAGTTATGTTTAGCGACTTTTCATTCATCATTTTACGTTGTTTTTCTGATATTCTAGTTTACACAAAACACCATTTAGTGAAAGATGCCAGATTTTTACGATGAAAAATCAACCGATTGCTGTATAACAAAAAATTAGCGAGCGATCTTGCGCAGATGTATCGTCGCAGCATCGACTTTCAGCCACTTGTACTGCATAAGATCAGATTCGATGAGCAATATTTCCGGTACAATACGTTTTGCACGTGTTTTATCCTCACGATTTATCGAATTGATGCGTTGCGATTGCAAAAAGCGGAGTATTGTGTGTAGTTTTTCGGTCAACTTCGGATCGGAGTGTTGGTATTCGGTGGATAAATGATCGATGTCTACCATTTTGAGCTTTTTTTTCGGTAGGGATTCTACTTGCCCGCACTCATTTTTCAGTTCTTATGGTAGCAACCGAAGTTGTTCCTTGGTTTTGCGCTGTTGTGCACGCAATTGCGTGACTTTGTTGTAGCGTTACAAACGCACCGGGTCTACTTTTTGTATTATTACCTCTTGTAATTTGCAACGATCGCGCAATCGTTGAAGTTATTGGAGGTGGTAATCCGTTTGCGTGATTGTTTTCATGGTCAGTTGCTGTTTTATGCAGTTGCTAAAATCGTGTTATGGAGTATTTACCTCATTCGGCAGTCAAGAAAAGAGTATAAACCAACCGAGCTACAACGTTAAAATACCAATACCGGAATCACAGGTTTGATAACAAGAGAATATTGGATGCTCCAATTCGTAAAAGTGGTGAGTTTCTTGTTTACTAACTACATAATGGCTGAGTATTGGCCGATGATGCGAGAAGTAAAGCTGATGATGCACAACATTCATCCGAAAGACCACTGAAAATTGACAACTATAGTCAAACACCTCGCTGGCCTTCGAAAAATCAATCTTTTCGGCCTTTTCTAGCCTGGTTTACGACATTTATCGTCTGAAAATGTGTTCAACATTTCGAACTATTTTTATCTTTGGAAGCCTCTTTGCGTAAACGCATGGAGTGGTTTGGATATAAAGTTTTAATCAAACAACATAACTAAAATATTTGACGAGTAATACGGAGAAACTCCCGGTTTCTGCGGCGTGGATTATTGTCAGTTATATAATACTAGATAATAATCTACTGCCTGGATACATAATCAACTTCGTTTCATCCCTAATAAGGTATTTCTCATAAGCATTATGGGTATGAAAAATATAAAAGCGAAATGGATTGCGGGTATATGCGTGTTAAGGGCAAGCTCTCGATCCAATTGCCCAAAGTCAAACAATTAAAAATAAACAAAACATGAGAATGAAAAATTTACTACTGACAACAATTGCAATCTTAGGATTAGCATTAATTTCAAATGCACAAGTACCAAATTATGTTCCATCAAATGGTCTAGTTGGTTGGTGGCCATTTAATGGGAATGCTAATGATGAAAGTGGAAACGGCAATAATGGAAATCCAATCGGAGGGGCATCTTTAACCCAAGACAGATACGGGAATTTAAATAAAGCATATAGCTTTGATGGAATTGATGATTGGATTGAAGTCCTTGATAATAATGAATTTCGCTTTGGAACAACAACAAGCTTTACCTGTTCATTTTGGATAAAATTGCGAACTATCGACAATTAAATTAATTGACTTATTGCCA
>CANIAS010000081.1 GCA_947465495.1 Candidatus Pollutiaquabacter sp.
CGCTGAATCCGGGATCTACTTATAATTGGAACACCGGAGCTACAACGCAATCTATCTCAGCAACAACTATCGGTTGGTACCGATGCACGGTAAGCCAGGGAGCGGTTTGTTCCGTTACAGATAGTGTATTTGTGTCTTTGCCAAACGCATTACCAACCAATTTACAAACTGGACTCATAGGCTATTGGCCGTTCTGCGGCAATGCGAATGACGAAAGCGGGAATGGGAATAATGGAACAGTCTTCGGAGCGACATTGACATCAGATCGTAATGGCGTAACCAATTCAGCCTACGCATTCGATGGCATCAACAATTATATTGAGACTGGTAATTTTTTCCGTCCGGATGCTGACTTCACATTATCGCTTTGGGTGATATCGAGCAGTAATGCTCCTCAAGCACTGTTTAATACAGTACCTCACACACTTATAGCTTACGGACTTAATCCTGCGTGGGCAGGGCCTGGTACTATGACATTCCTATATGGAACGGGGCAGAGTAATGGCTGGTATAATAGCGGTTCTTATTTTGTGAATCCTAACAGTTATTTTCAATGGATGCAACACACGATTGTAAAAAGTGGATCCTCGGTTTCAATTTATCAAAATGGTGTACTGGTTCACTCCGTGACAACTGTTGCTAATCCGGCCAGCATTCTGGCAAAGGCGGTTTTTGGGCATTGTGATCCTGCCATATGCAACGAAACACTTCTGGGGAAACTCGATGATATTTGTAGTTGGAATCGTGCACTAACACCCACTGAAGTTCAACAGTTGTACAGCACACAGACTTCCTGCACCCTAACGGTGAATTTCTTTCCACAGGATACCATTAGAGCATGTGGTACCAGCATTACTCTTGATGCGCTGAATCCGGGATCTACTTATAATTGGAACACCGGAGCTACAACGCAATCTATCTCAGCAACAACTACCGGTTGGTACCGATGCAATGTAACGCAGGGAGCTTGTACGGCTGCAGATAGTGTGTTTTTGAGCATTATTGATGCCCGTATTTTGCAGAATGACACATCAATATGCAATGGATCCGCTTTGACTTTAGCAATAGGTAGCCCTTTGATTGGTTGTTCGTCATTACCTTCAAATCTAAGATCAGGTTTAGTTGCTTATTATCCTTTTTGTGGGAATGCAAATGATTTAAGTTCTAATTCGCTTAATGGCATTACATCAAATGCGACTTTAGTGCAGGATCGATATGGAAACTCAAATGCAGCTTACTCTTTTAATGGAGCCACAAGTTTTATAAGAATCCCATACAGTTCCATACTTTATCCATCAACGGGAACAGTAGCATCATGGATTAAAGTTGCAGGAACATTTAATTCAAATCAGCAATTGATATTTAGTCAAGATAGAGGAGGGCCAAGTTTATATACGAATAGTACTTATAGATGTGGTCTTCTTAAAAAGGCTGGCTTCTCATGGTATACAACATCAGTTGGCGGAACAAATGATTATGCCACTGTTTGTGGTAGATCCGATCTTGATAATGGCGAATGGCATCTGCTGGTAGGTACATACACGACCAATTCTTTATCCATTTATGTTGATGGTGTCTTGCAAAATATAGTATCCACATCACTGACTCAAAACCGATCAATCACTAATGATTTTTACATCGGAGGATTTGGTCCGTCGGCAACTAATTCCCAATACTTCAATGGTATCATTGATGATGTTTATCTTTGGAATAATGTTTTAACGGCTCAAGAGATCAGTCAACTTTATGTAAACACCAGTTACCTTTGGTCTACAGGGGCCACCACACCAACTATCACTGTTAATCCCAGTCAAACTACTACCTACTATGTAACCATTAGCAACGGCATCAGCAATTGCACGGACAGTGTAACGGTTACGGTAAACAATCATTCAAGCAATCTCTTTGCTCAAGATACGGTTCGAGCGTGCAGCGCCTTTTACACGGTGGATGCAGGAGCAGGTTATTCAACGTATGCTTGGTCCACCGGCGCTACTACCCAATCCATTTCTGCGACCTCCACAGGTTGGTATCGCTGCACGGTGACTCAGGGTGGCTGTTCGGCTACGGATAGTGTTTTTCTGAGTATAATTTCTGTACGAATCGCCAATGACGATACTACAATTTGCTCAGGGGCTACCCTAACTCTGTCGGCCATTGAGGCAAGCAATTCTTGTAATAATTTACCGCTCTACTTGCAGGCAGGTTTGGTTGGTTATTGGCCGTTCTGTGGCAATGCGAACGATGAAAGTGGAAATGGACATAACGGACAGATAAACGGACCGGTAGTCACCTCGGATCGCTATGGAAAAGTGTCCAGTGCGTACAGTTTCGATGGAGTGAATGACTATATCTCCATTGCTGATTTTGCAGGCTTGAATTTCGGAACAGGAGATTTTACCTACTCGGCATGGTTTAATGCAGACACTGTTCCGACAACTTGTAGTCAGTATTCGCCCTATATCTTAGGGCAAGGAGATAACGTTGGTACGCCTAGTGCAATCAATTACTTTATGGGCAGATATTGTTCAAGTAATTTTCGATTTATCACTCAAAATCCCGGTAGCAGTCCTTCAAACACAATCGATTTATATCCGGTAACATCGATAATAAAAAACACATGGTACCATGTTGTTGTTACACGATCCGGCAATTCGTTCAATATGTACAAAAATGGTATTGTGGTCGGCAATACGAATGGATCTGCTGCGCTTGCAAACCCGGTTTCCTCCTTCCTAATAGGTGGAGCATTAAGCTCGGGATCAGATAATTTCCATAGGGGTAAAATAGATGATGTTGGAATATGGAATAGAGCACTTACTTCTGCACAAGTTCAACAATTATATAGAGTCGGGGAATTAACCTACCTCTGGTCCAACGGCGCAACCACGCCAACCATCACCGTCAGCCCTACACAAACCACTACCTACTACTGTACCGTAAGCAATGGCATTAGTAATTGTACGGATAGCGTTATAGTGACGGTAATACAACCTACTTCTTCTGCTACGACGGCTTCGACTTGCAATGCCTATTCTTGGAATAATCAGACCTATACACAAAGTGGTACCTATACCTACAGCACTACCAACGCCCAAGGTTGCGATAGTATCGCTACGTTGAATTTAACCATCACGCCAACTACTAGTAATACAACCACAGCTTCTGCTTGTGGCTCATATACATGGTCGGTCAACCAACAATCGTACGCAATCAGCGGCATGTATTCAGTAGTCACCGATTGCCATACTGAAGTGTTGAATCTCACGGTGAATCCTTCCAATACCAATACTTCTACCATTAGTGCTTGCAATGCCTATACCTGGCCTGTCACTAATCAAACGTATACTCAAAGCGGCACCTATTCATCGGTCAATAGCTGCACGACCGAAGTCCTGGTGCTTACCATTACTGCCGGAACGAATAGTTCATCCACCATCACTGCCTGCGATTCCTACGTTTGGTCCGCTAATAGTCAAACGTATACGCAAAGTGGAAACTATTCGTACACCAGTGGTTGTAGTGTGTCAACTTTGGTGCTCACCATTACTCCATCATCGTCAACCACCTCATCCGTGACCGCTTGTACATCCTACCTCTGGCCCGCAACTGGTATAACTTATACATCGAGTGGTACATACACCGTTGCGTCAGGATGCAGTCGTGATGTTCTCCAACTCACCATCGCAGGTTCATCCTCTGCTTCCACGGTGACCGCTTGTGGTTCGTACCTCTGGCCGGCCAATGGTCAGACGTATACACAAAGTGGTTCCTACAGTCAAACTACCAATTGCCATACAGACGTACTGAATCTTACCGTAATCCCTAGTACGACGAATTCGACCACGATGGCGGCCTGCGATACTTACACATGGCCGGTAAATAATCGCACCTACACGGCAAGCGGTAGCTACTCTTACACGTCAGGTTGTACTACGGAAGTTTTGAATCTTACCATTACCCCTCGCACTACAAACTTTGTCGCCATGACAGCTTGTAGTAGTTACGTATGGCCGATTAATGGACAAACGTATACCGCCAGTGGATCATACTCCAGCGTCAACGGATGTCAGACGGATGTGTTAAACCTTACCATCAATACACCAAGCGTTGCAGCCACCGGAATCACGGCCAGCGCTACTTCCATCAGCGCCGGTACAAGTGTAACGCTCACGGTGAATGGTGGAACGTTGGGGTCAGGCGCAATCTGGAAATGGTATTCAACTTCCTGCGGTGGTTTGCCAGTAGGAACTGGTACGTCCATTATTGTTTCTCCTTCGACTACAACGGTGTATTATGCTCGTGCCGAAGGAGCATGCAATTCGACAACTTGCGTAAGTACAACGATTACTGTTGCTACTGTAACTTGCGGACCAACGGGAATTACTACAAATGTGTCAGGCAATTCGATCTGTAGCGGAAGCAGTATTACTCTGTCCGTGCAAGGTTCTTTGACTGTGGGTGCTTCCTGGAAATGGTATAAAGGAGGTTGCGGTTCTGGTTCGTCGTTGGGAAGCAGTGGCACACTTACTGTTCGACCGACTATTACGACTACTTACTTCGTTCGTGCTACAGGCGGAAGTTGCGGCACAACCTCATGCGCTTCTGTAACAGTGACAGTGCGCCCTTTACCTTCCATGCCGGGGAACATCACCGGTCCGCTTACAGGCGTTTGCAGTAACAGCAACGTGACCTATTCGGTAGCTGCGGTATCAGGTGCTACATCGTATCTCTGGTCGGTGCCTTCCGGCGCCACCATTGTATCAGGTCAGGGCAGTACATCCATTGTAGTAAATTATGGCAATTCAATCGGCACCAATGCCTCTTGCGGTGGCACGACCATTTGTGTACAAGCTGTAAATGCATGTGGAAATAGCGCAGCACGATCGATCGTGGTATCACTTACACCAATTCTGACTGGAAGCATCGCAGGAGTTTCAACCGCTACGGCGAATCAGCAGACAACCTATTCGGTCGTAGCTGTCGCGGGTGCAACGTCGTATCTATGGACGGTACCTTCTGGTTGGACCATTCTCAGCGGACAAGGCACGGTGGCTATCACCGTGCGAGTTGGTTCACCATCTGGCACGGTGAAAGTAGTGCCTCAAAATGCGTGTGGAAACGGAGCTGCCGTATCCAAATCTGTCAGGGTTGGAAGAGATCGAGAAACTACTTCCCGCCTGCAGGAAAGTGATGTCACAGGTGTAACTGTCTATCCTAATCCGGTATCCGGTACATTGCATTTCCGCATGGGCGATATTCAACCCGAACGGGTGGAGATGTGGGATCTACTAGGGAATCTGGTACTTACCGCCCCGTGGGTGGAAGAAATGGAAATGTCGAACTATTCTACCGGAATGTACGTACTACGGTTCTTCTACAACGATGCTGTTGAGATTAAACGGGTACAGGTAGTCAGGTGATGCTAGAAATTGCGTCGTTGAAAAAAACTTGTCCGGTTTAATCAAATTAACTACATTTGCGTCCCTCAGAATTCGAGACATATTCTAACTAATTAATAATCAATAAGATGTACGCGATCGTAAACATCGCCGGACAGCAGTTCAAAGTCCAGAAAGACATGCGTGTTACGGTTCACCGTTTGGAAGGTGAAACCGGTAAAGCTGTTGAATTTAAGGATGTACTGTTGGTGGACGACAATGGCAAAGTGAAAATTGGAGCCCCTAACCTGAGTGGCGCCTCTGTTTCCGGTAAAATCCTTTCCCACGTGCGTGGTGATAAGGTTATTATCTTCAAAAAGAAACGCCGTAAAGGGTATCAAAAGCAGAATGGTCACCGTCAGGATTTGACCATCATCCAAATTGATTCCATCAAAGCGTAATTACAAGATTCATTTTTTAAAATACTCATACAATGGCTCACAAAAAAGGCGTCGGTAGTTCCAAGAACGGACGCGAATCCCATAGTAAACGACTTGGCATCAAGATCTACGGTGGCCAAAGCGTTATCGCAGGTAATATCATCGTACGTCAGCGTGGCACCCGCCACAATCCCGGCGATAACGTCGGTATTGGTAAAGACCATACGCTGTTCGCGCTAGTACCTGGTACAGTCGTTTTTAAAAAGAAAGCGAATCAGAAGAGCTATGTTTCTGTCCTCCCTTTGAGCGCAGAAGCACAAGCTTAATTACGCAATTCCTATACGTAAAGCGCCGGTTTAATAGCCGGCGCTTTTTTTATGCCCCTTGGATAAACTAAGTTTGAATCAAGTTGTCCTAAGACCCCCTTCCAACATAAAACTCCTATCGATGAAACGAATTACCCTCGTTGCCGCTTTGCTGGTATCCTTCTTCTCAAAGGCTCAATACAACACACTTCGTATTCCTGATACCTTGTCCGGAACCACGTTTAACTTGGCCATGAAAGATACCTTCGCACAGCTTGTTCCCGGTCAGCAGACGGTAACAGCCGGAATTAATGCGAATTTTTGGGGACCTACGTTGTTCTTTAATAAAGAGGATACGGTTTTTATGAATGTCGATAATCAGCTCAACGATTCGACCACCCTTCACTGGCACGGTATGCACCTTCCTGCTGTGATGGACGGCGGACCACATCAGGTCATCCCCCCCGGAACGGTATGGCAACCCTATTGGAAAGTCACAAACAATGCCGGTACGTACTGGTATCATCCGCACCTGCACGAAATGACCATGGATCAGATCACCAAAGGATTGGGAGGACTGATCATTGTCCGCGACAATGAAGAGGCAGCACTGACGCTTCCGCGTACCTATGGCATCGATGATATTCCACTGGTGTTAACGGATCGTGATTTTAATACGTCGAACCAGTTCGTTGCGGTTCCTTATGGTGACAGCGCGATGGTCAATGGAACACTTCGCCCACAGTTTTCGGTACCCGCACAGGTGGTGCGCTTTCGTGTACTTAATGCTGCTATTGAGCGTTCGTTTAATTTGGGATTTAGTGATAACCGAACCTTCAATGTAATTGCATCGGACGGCGGTTTGCTAAATGCTCCTGTGCCATTAACGAGGTATTTACTGCATGCCGGCGAAAGAATTGAAATATTAGTCAATTGTACTGGGCAATCCGGTACAAGTGTAGAATTAAAGGCCTATAATTCTGTATTGGCGCAAACAGTACCAGGCGGAGATCTATTCCCTAATGGTCCATTTGCCAATTATTTGGCCCGAATTGACTTTAACCTGCTGCACTTGAATGTTGGAGCCCAAACGAGTAATCCAATAACTACTATCCCAACAGCATTGACAACCGTAATTACCATTCCTTCGGCCAGTGCAAATAGTACGCGTAACCTGACTATAAGCGATACCACCATTGCGGGTATACCGGGTGCTTCCTTTCTGTTAAATCATCGATTGTTTAACATGAATTATAACGACTATTCAGTTCCCATTAACAATACTGAGATTTGGCAAATAACTAACTCCGGAAATTTTGGCCATCCGTTTCATATTCACGATGTGGAATTTAATATTCTTTCTGCCAGCGGTGCTGCACCAGTCGCCGCACAAGCGGGTTGGAAGGATGTAGTGTTCGTTCCGGCCCATGCAACTGTTAGTTTCATCGCCAAGTTTGATGATTATGCAGATGCAGTTCATCCCTTCATGTATCACTGCCATATCTCCTTGCACGAAGATGAAGGTATGATGGGACAATTCGTGGTAACAGGAAGTGCAACGGCTATTTCGCCAGTCGTTGAAAATCCGGCAGCCTTTTCAGTTTTCCCTAATCCTGTAAGCGATCGATTGTTTGTGAAAATGGAAAATAGTAATAGTCATGTGTACTACATGACTGTCTTCGACGAAGTGGGTCGGACCAAGTTCATGCTTCCAAAACCCGATGTGTTCAATGGTTTGGATATTTCCTCCTTTTCGCCAGGAACCTATACCATTCAGCTGATGGATGATGAAACTAAGTCCGTGGCTACCAGGAAATTCATCAAGCAGTAAATGACGATGCGTAGCATGCTCCTATCGGTATGGTTCATGTCCATGGCAATCATTGGCTGGTCGCAGCAAAGTATCGTCATTCCGGATTTTACTTTGCGGAGTACAGCGGATACCATGGTTTCCTTAACAAACTATCCGTCAGCAAAAGGTTTCATGGTCATCTTTACATGCAATCATTGTCCGTTCGCTAAGCTCTATCCAGAACGGATGAATCGACTCAGTGAAAAATACGCTCCCTTGGGTGTACCGTTACTAGCCATCAATTCGATGGATTCAGTCTTGTACGAGGAGGAGAGTTTTTTTAAGATGCAACGAAAGGCAAAAAAGGAAAATTTCAAGTATCCGTATTTACAAGATGCTTCTCAAAGCGTTGGTAAACTCTTCGGCGCTGAACATACACCCCAGGCATTTGTCATCTGGAAGGAAGACGCGAAGTGGATGGTAAAGTACTCCGGAGCCATCGACGATAACGGGGAGAATTCGGATATAGCGAAGAGCTTTGTGGCTCAGGCAGTTGATGACTTACTTTCAGGAATCCCGGTGTCTCAGTCCTCCACAGCTTCGTTTGGCTGCCGAATTTTCTACAGGAAGTAATCACCGCACAATTTTTCTCACATCCACCGGCACTCCATCTTTTTCGGTGCGAAGCAAAAAGACTTCGGGAAAACTCTTTTCATCAGTGCAAACAATACGTTGATGATTTCCTGCCACCAATGTGGTTTGTAGTTGCGCGATTTGTTGTCCTATCAGGGAATAAACTTCAAAGTGATACATGCCGGATTGCGATACGATGACTTCCACTTCGCGATTGTTCGTCGCAATTTGCAATGCATCGTAATTCCAAGATACAGCTGTAGAATTAAGGTTGGTCATGGTGGCCGGTCCGCCCAAGGCGTCTACCTGGAACCATGATAAAACATGACCGTTTGTCATTCCGATGCCATCTACAATGGTGAAGGAGATACTGGCATAGGCTGCACCAGAAGCAAAATGAGTGATTGGAATGGTTAAGGCTGTATACGTTGAAATAGAATTTGAAAGACTTGCAGAGCCGCCACCTACCATCGCAAATGTTTGATCATAGATTGCCACATTGATATTGAAACGATCTCCGGCATATAAGAACGATTGATAGTGCAACGTTAGTTGATCAAAGCGTGAATCCACCGGAAACCCAAAATTCCCATCGGTCGATTGTAGCATGGGACTTTGCGATACTGTATTTTGCCCTTGCACGACTGTGCCTCGTACAGCATACGCGCCTTCAAACCCATCGTTCACTTTCGTAATCGTTACGACCGAGCCGTTGTTGTTGGTGCTCCAGTTGGTGGGTGTGTTTCCGTTCCAGTCTTCAAAGCTGGCA
>CANIAS010000082.1 GCA_947465495.1 Candidatus Pollutiaquabacter sp.
GGAACCGGAAGTTTCAAGGTAGCATTCGATTCCCGCCTGATGCAAGGCATTTGTAAGCGGGAACCGGAAGTTTCAAGGTAGCATTCGATTCCCGCCTGATGCAAGGCATTTGTAAGCGGCTGTAAATCGTACATGCAGGGCTCTCCGCCTGTTACTACGACACGTTCGGCACCAGCTGCAAGAACGTAATCGACCAGCTGGTGAATCGGAGTCAAAGGGTGCATCGTGGCATCCCAGGATTCTTTGACATCACACCAAACACATCCCACGTCACATCCCCCAAATCGAAGGAAGTAGGCAGATTTTCCTGTGTTAGCTCCTTCACCTTGTACGGTGTAAAAGTGCTCCATCAATGGGTATAAAATGGAATTCATCGCAGGTACCACAACTCAGAAACGCACTTCGCCTTTGGCAGCGCGCAACGTGTTTTTTAAAAGTCCGGCAATTGTCATCAAACCAACGCCACCAGGCACTGGAGAAATATGGCTACACTTAGTAGCCACCTCTTTGAAATCAACGTCACCCGTGAGTCGGTAGCCACTTTTCGTAGAAGCGTCTTCGATGCGTATGATACCGACATCAATAACTACTGCGCCCTCCTTGACCATGTTCGCCTTAATGTACTCCGGCTTCCCGATGGCAGCGATTAGGATATCTGCGGTGCGAGTGATGGAAGAAAGATCGGTAGTACGGCTGTGGCACAACGTGACTGTACAATTGCCGGGTTCGGAATTTCTTGCCATCAATATGCTCATCGGTAATCCCACGATATTACTTCGTCCAACCACAACGCAATGCTTGCCGGAAGTAGACAAACCAGCGTGTTCCAGCATCAACAGAATTCCATAGGGTGTAGCAGGCAGGTAGCATGGAAGGTTTTGGACCATACGACCTTGGTTCAACGGATGGAAACCATCTACGTCTTTTTCTGGACGAATGGTCTCAGTGACCAACTGCACGTCGATGTGTTTAGGTAATGGTAATTGCACCAATAATCCATCGATGGAAGTATCCGAATTGATTTCACGGATCTTTTCCAGCAATTCCGTTTCCGTCACTGATTCCGGGTACCGAACCAACGATGATTCGAATCCAACTTCTTTACAATTACGAATTTTCGATGCTACGTAGGTTTCAGAAGCACCATCGTTTCCGACGAGAATAGCACAAAGATGTGGCGCACGTTTACTTTCGGAACGAAGTTGTTCCACCTCCGCAGCGATGTCCTTCCGAATCGAAGCGGAAATCGTTTTACCGTCAAGCAATTGGTACGAGGTTGTTTTTTCCATGATTATCAGCGACGCATCCCGGGCATACTACGCATCATTTTCGCAGCCTGGTCTTTATTGGTCATCATCTTCATCATCTTGCGCATGTCTTCAAACTGCTTGAGCAAACGATTCACATCCTGAACAGTGGTTCCACTTCCTTTGGCAATGCGTGCGCGACGGCTTCCAGACAAAATGGCTGGCTGTTGACGTTCCTGAACGGTCATGGATAGAATGATGGATTCAATTTGCTTAAAGGAATCATTGCTAATATCTACATCGCGTATGGCTTTGCCCACACCAGGAATCATTCCCAACAGGTCTTTCATGTTGCCCATCTTCTTGATTTGCTGCAACTGACCATAAAAATCCTCCAGGTTGAATTGATTCTTAGCAATTTTCTTTTCAAGCTTGGCTGCCTCTACTTCATCGAACTGCTCTTGGGCACGTTCCACGAGCGAAACGATGTCACCCATCCCAAGAATTCGATCCGCCATCCGCTCGGGATAGAAAATGTCGAGAGCATCGAGTTTTTCACCCGTACCAACGAATTTAATCGGCTTATTAACAACTGACTTGATGGATAAAGCGGCACCACCTCGGGTATCACCATCCAGTTTTGTAAGAACAACTCCGTTAAAATCGAGACGGTCGTTAAAGGCTTTTGCCGTATTCACCGCATCCTGACCTGTCATTGAATCAACGACAAATAGGATTTCATTGGGACGAATAGCGTTTTTAATCGCTTCAATCTCATCCATCATTTGCTCATCCACAGCCAATCGTCCGGCGGTATCGATGATGACCACGTTGCGGTTGTTCTGTTTGGCGAACTCAATCCCTTTTCGAGCGATATCAACGGGGTTATTGTTGCCTACTTCCGCAAAAACTGGAACCTCAATTTGTTCGCCTAGGACCTTTAACTGATCCACAGCTGCGGGACGATATACGTCGCAGGCAACCAAAAGTGGTTGTTTTTGCTTTTTGGATTTGAGAAAATTCGCGAGTTTACCCGAAAGCGTGGTTTTACCCGAACCTTGCAATCCAGACATTAGGATAACGGTTGGTGAACCGCTCAAATCCACCTCCACCTTTTCTCCACCCATTAAGTCCTTTAACTCGTCATGGGCAATCTTGATAAGCAATTGGCCGGGAGATACTGCAGTAAGTACATTCTGACCGAGTGCCTTTTCCTTCACCGTATCGGTGAATTGCTTCGCCACTTTATAATTAACGTCAGCATCCAACAAAGCCTTTCTGACCTCCTTGAGTGTTTCCGCAACGTTGATCTCGGTAACGCGCCCCTCGCCTTTCAATACCTTGAAGGCTCTTTCTAATTTATCACTTAGACTTTCAAACATCTTGAATAATATAACCTACTGAAAACTAACTTATAATGATTGATTACCTGCAAATTTAATAAATAAAGCGACAAGAATTCAGACTTCGATTTGCAGGCCATCATAGGCACATTGGACACCTTTCGGAAGTTCTTGATTGACCTCCTCGGTGGTACCTAGCTGGTGGCTGATATGGGTTAAATACGCTTTTTCAGGACGATATTTTTCGATCAACCCTAAAGCTTCTTCTAAATTAAAATGAGATATGTGTTTCTCTCTTCGCAAAGCATTCAGGACAAGCACCTTGGCGCCATATAAATATTGCTCTGATGCAGGTGGGATCAAGTTTGCGTCGGTCACATAGCAGAGATCACCAATCCGATAGGCTGTAACTGGGAGATTTAAATGCAACACTTCGAACGGAATGAATTCAAGTTCGCCGACCATGAAGGGCACTTGATGAACGGCATGTAAATTTATTTTAGGAACACCCGGATATGTTTCGTTGGTAAAGATGTAGGCGAATTCACGCTTGAGAGCATCCTGCACACGAGCAGTTGCATAAACATCCATGGCCTTACCAGAAAAGAAATTGAAGGCTCGAACATCGTCCAGACCGGCCGTATGATCCTTGTGTTCATGGGTAAAAACAACTGCGTCGAGTTGTTTTACTTGCTCACGCAATAACTGTTGACGAAAATCGGGGCCTGAGTCTATGACTACATTGGTGCTTCCCTGAGCAACCATTAACGAGGTACGTAGTCGTTTGTCCCGTGAATCCGTGGATTGACAAATGGCGCAATCGCAACCAATCATGGGTACTCCCTGGGAAGTACCAGTTCCGAGGAAAGTAACGATCATAATCGGTCAAACGGTTTGCTCGGGAGCTTCTAGAGAGGCGCCCTGGACTTCACCGAGGGTAATAACCTCCGAAGATACTTCCGCTGATTGCGGTTCGGCACTTCGCACTTCTGCCAAAATCTTGATATAGCGTTCATCCATCAAGGACTCGTCGAGGGAAAGGATGCGAATAGCTTCCATCAGGAAACTAACCTTCGTTTCGACGGGGGAAAATTTATTGACAATAATCAGCTTGGATTGTTCAACAATGCAACTACCAGATTTGAAATTGCCTTTTTCCGTACGGACTTTATAGCCGCCAAGAATGAGCAATTCCTCTAATTTATCAAACGTGGATTGAGTCAATTTCAACATACTTTGCAAATATACCCAATAGAAACATGCATTCCGTCGTTCAAATACACGGGTTTTTCACAATATCGTGATAAAACACTATCTTTGCGCTCCATTTTTAAGGGGTAAATCCTTCGAATCGTGATTGTTGCCGTACCAAAAGAAACCAAAGAACGCGAACACCGTGTGGCGTTGACCCCGGAAGTCGTTCAACAACTGGCCAAGGCCGGTTATGCTGTCCGTGTAGAAAAAGAAGCCGGACTCAATGCTTATTACACTGATGATCAATATCGTCAGGCGGGCGCCGAGCTGGTCGACCTACGCCAAGAGCTTTTGGCTCAGGCGGATGTCGTCCTTAAGGTGAACGCTCCTACGGTCGAGGAAGTCGGCATGATGAAAAAAGGAGCCATCCTTATTTCATTTTTGTATGCTGCAACTAACCCATCTGTAACGGAGGCTTGTGAGCGTCAAGGAATCACTGCATTCTCCGTAGATGCTATTCCACGTATTTCCCGCGCTCAAAAAATGGACGCGCTGAGCTCCCAAGCCAACCTGGCCGGCTACAAAGCCGTATTGCTTGGTGCTACTGCATTGGGCAAAATTTTTCCATTATTGATGACTGCTGCCGGAACCATCAAGCCTTCCAAGGTGGTTATCATGGGAGCTGGGGTGGCTGGATTGCAAGCGATAGCAACTGCAAAACGACTCGGGGCGATTGTCGAAGTATCGGATATACGTCCTGAAACCAAAGAGCAGGTTCAATCTCTTGGGGGTAAATTCATCGAAGTAAAAGGGGACGATTCAATTAAGCTGGAAGGCGGCTATGTTAAAAACGTTTCAGAAGAATTCCTCCAGAAGCAGCAAACATTGATTGCCAAACACATTTCCGAAGCCGACCTGGTAATAACCACTGCATTGATTCCTGGACGCAAAGCACCTGTTTTGGTGACTGACGATATGGTTAAAAGCATGCGGATGGGAAGTGTCATCGTTGACATGGCTGTTGAGCAAGGCGGAAATTGCACATTAAGCGAACTGAACAAGACGGTCGTAAAGCACGGTGTAACCATCATCGGAGAATCCAATCTTCCTTCCCTCCTTCCATTGAACGCCAGCGACCTTTATGCCCGTAACATCGCCACATTCCTCACCCATCTTTCTACCAAAGATGGATTTAAGTGGGAGATGGACGAAGAGATTACCAAGGGATCATTAATTATCCACGAGGGAAAAGCCGTACATCCAAGCGTACAGAAAGCGTAACACTGGAACGAATCAGTATACTAAATCACCCATCTACACTTATCACATCATGATACAACTCATTAACTTCCTGGGAGAACACATCGAGATGATCTACATCCTGATCCTCTCCATCTTTGTCGGCGTTGAAGTGATCGGTAAAGTACCCTCTGTCTTGCACACTCCGTTGATGTCAGGAGCTAATGCTATTCACGGTGTTGTAATCGTTGGCTCCATCATCGTGATGTTGAACACAGATGCTAGCAACATCCTTTTGCTTTCCCTAGGCTTCCTCGCTGTCGTGATGGGTACATTGAACGTTGTTGGCGGATTTGTCGTCACCGACCGCATGCTGGAGATGTTCAAGAAAAAACCAGAAGCCAAAAAATAATTCAATTCTCCGACTATTATGACTCAACAATATATCCTCGACCTCCTCTACTTGATTGGTTCCATCACGTTCGTGATTGGACTGAAAATGTTGAGCGGTCCTCAAACGGCACGACGTGGCAACTTGGTTGCAGCGTTTGGTATGACCGTTGCCATTCTCGGCACCATTTTCCTCTACGAAGACCCGCACGGAAATACTTCCCGTGAGACAATTAAACTGGGTATTATTTTCGGTGGATTAGCGATCGGCACATTGGTAGGTTGGATGACAGCCAAGCGTGTTAAGATGACCGCAATGCCTGAATTAGTTTCTCTGTTCAATGGAATGGGCGGCGCCTGCGCGGCATTGATTTCCTTGCTGGAATTTGAGCACAACGTACATGACCCAATGCGTATCGGCATAATCATGGCGGGAATGATCATCGGTAGTGTTTCTTTCTCCGGATCCATTATTGCCTTCATGAAATTAAATGGCACGCTCAAGAAATCCTTGCGTCTGCCTAACTACAACATCATTAATGCAGTCATGCTATTGCTGAACGTAGCTGCAGCAGTGTGTATTACATGGAGTGGTACGGATCAAATGCATTATGTATTGCTTGCCTTCGTATTGGCATTGGCTTATGGCGTGATGTTCGTCGTCCCAATCGGTGGGGCCGATATGCCAGTGGTTATTTCCTTGTTAAATTCCTTTACTGGTTTGGCCGCCGCCTTTGGTGGCTTTTTATACGACAATCAGGTGATGTTGACCGGTGGTATTCTCGTTGGTTCAGCGGGCACTATCCTAACGGTGGCCATGTGTAAAGCCATGAATCGTCCGTTGTTCAATGTGATTTTTGGCGCCTTTGGTGAAACCGCTAGTGCCGGTGCCGGCCATTCCGTTCAAGGTAGCATTAAAGACATCTCTATTACCGACGCAGCGGTCCTCATGAATTACTCGAAAAAAGTAGTCATTGTTCCAGGGTATGGGTTAGCCGTTGCACAAGCACAACACGTCATCCACGAATTGGAGATGATCCTGGAAGAGCGCGGTGTTCAAGTAAAATATGCAATTCACCCCGTAGCTGGTCGTATGCCAGGCCACATGAACGTGTTGCTTGCTGAGAGTAATGTGGATTATGGCAAATTGGTGGAAATGGAAGAAATTAATCCCGAATTCAGCTCAACGGATGTTGTGCTGGTCGTCGGAGCCAATGACGTTGTTAATCCAGCTGCCAAAACCGATCCTTCCTCACCTATTTATGGCATGCCGATTCTTGACGTAGAAAATGCGCACCACATCATTGTGAATAAACGAAGCATGAATGCTGGCTATGCCGGTATCGAAAATGAACTTTTCTACCACACGAAAACCAGCATGTTATTTGGCGATGCTAAAGATGCATTGACAAAGCTGGTCAGCGAACTGAAGTCGATGTAATTTTCGCCTGCTACGATAACGCAACTACTAATAACCCAATACTACTAACAACAAACAGATTCAATGAGCAACAGAACTTTCACCATGATCAAGCCGGATGCAGTTGGCAACAACCACATCGGACCAATTCTTGCAAAAATCAACGAAGCCGGTTTCCGCATCGTTGCCATGAAGTACACCCGCCTTACATCAGAATTAGCTGGGAAATTCTACGAAGTACACAAAGAGCGCGGTTTTTACAACGACCTCGTAAGTTATATGTCCTCCGGTCCGATTGTAGCTGCTATCCTTGAGAGAGAAAATGCGGTTGAATCTTTCCGTAAATTGATTGGCGCAACCGATCCTGCAAAAGCAGAACCAGGCACTATTCGGAATCTTTTCGCCAAATCAATCGAGGCTAATGCCGTTCACGGTAGCGACAGTGATGAGAATGCAGCCATTGAAGGCGGCTTCTTCTTTTCGCACATGGAACGCTTCTAAAATCTGAACTAATCGTCAGACGAAAAGATTTGGTATTCTTACACTATCTGAATACAACCTCTTTTATTACTTCAGCTCCTGCCTCTTGGTTCAGGAGCTGAATTATTTTATCCCTCGACTGAAATAATTCCTGACGCAATGGCGCTGAATCAAGGGATAAGAAAAGCACTCCATTCACAATAGAAATAGCGCTGGTATGCTTAGCAATCATGGGTCCGAGCAATTGAGGCCATGCATTGATGAGAGCAGCACTACGGAATTTATCGTCCATCTTGGCATCCTTCAGCCAGTCCTTAAAGGCATCGCCAAACAGTTGATCATTGGCCTTACGCATTCGCAACCTCCTTTATGGCAAGCTCACTAACCACACCATCTCCAACTCGAAAGCAACGAATAGAACGCCCGATTGATTCAAAAATCTCACGAATACGTGCAGGATGTGTATCCGTGATGAACAATTGTCCGAAGTGATCGTTGCTGACCAACTCCATTAATTTTGAAACTCGCGAATCGTCGAGTTTATCGAAGATATCATCAAGCAGTAGCAATGGCTTTACTCCCAGTCGATCGCGCATCAGATCGAACTGTGCTAATTTAAGCGCTACCAGGAACGACTTCTGTTGACCTTGTGAAGCAAATCGCTTCACCGGTTTATCATTAATAATGAAATCAAGGTCATCTTTGTGGATTCCGACGGTCGTAAATCCAGCAGCCTGGTCGCGGCTACGTGCGGAACGCAATGCTTCCATGAAAGAGCCATGGTTCAGGTGGGAATCGTATACCAACTCAGTATTCTCCTTACCTCCAGAAATAAATGAATAACACTCACGAAAAACAGGTGTCAGCAATTGGACAAATTCCAAGCGTACACGGTGAATATTAGTTCCCAGTGGCACCAATTGCTCGTCAAAAATTTCCAACGTATCGAGGTCCATTCGACCAGCGGCAAACGCTTGCTTTAACAGCGCATTCCTCTGGGATAGCAAACGGTTATAATTAACCAGGTCTTCAAGGTAGGGATGATTGTATTGAGCAATAATACTATCCAGAAAACGGCGCCTCTCCTCGCTTCCTTCCGTAATAAGATGAGTATCAGTCGGTGCAATCATGACCACAGGCACGAGTCCGATGTGATCGGATAACCGTTCGTATTCTTTGGCATTTCGACGAAATACCTTTTTCTGGTTTCGCCTTAGTCCACAGGAAACAACTTCTTCCCGATCTTGGATGGAGAACGAGCCTTGAAGCATGCAAACATCCTCATCCATTCGAATATTCTGACTGTCGACCGGATTAAAATAGCTTTTGCAAAGTGCGAGGTAATGAATCGCGTCTAGTAAATTGGTTTTACCTTCTCCATTATTTCCAACAAACGCATTGCAGGAAGAATCCGGATCGATTTCGACCTGAAAATGGTTTTTAAAATTGAATAAAGAAAGTCGTGACAATTGCATCCCCTACAAATGTACGCAGGAAGTTCGGCTTAGTCTTTAACGTTGAAAAATTAAGAATAAGCTGAAAAAGCCGCATTTTTA
>CANIAS010000083.1 GCA_947465495.1 Candidatus Pollutiaquabacter sp.
AAACATGGTTTCATTCGTCGCATCAAAATACCGACCCACGCAATCAAAGGTCTTCTTTAGAGATTCATCGAGTCCCATCCCAATGACGAATGGTTTTAGGAATATGCCCTTCTTTTGCAAGGCTAGTGATATCGCACAGGGGTCTCCGCCACATTCTTCAATGCCATCTGTAATCAACACCAAAATGTTGCGTGATGGTGAATTCGGAAAATCGTCGCCACAAAGTTCAAGCGTCTTAGCAATTGGTGTAGTTCCCTTGGGAACGATTCGACTCAAAACGGCCTGAATGTCGTTGATGTTTCCTTTTGAAAATGGAACTTCCAACTTGCTGTCGTCACAGTCTTGGGGCGGAAAATGTTTTTGATGTCCATAGACGCGCAACGCCAGTTCGATGTTTGAGATAGGCCGTAATGAATCAAGCAGCTGATTCATCAGTCGGCGTGCTACATCGATTTTAGGGCCGCTTTGCCAACGACCAAACATGCTCTGAGAGCCATCGAACACAAATTCAATTCGAGTTAATCCAGGTGCCGCTACTTGCTTGCTTCGCTGCGAATGGGCAGGTAAACAAAACATCAACATCGAAGACGCAAAAATTACCATCCAAAGGATGAAGCTGTAATTGTAGCGTGGTGTGTTTTTATTCATGAGTACTAAAAAAACCGATGGTGGAGGAAAATTAGCGCATTGACAGGACGTGGAATGATACCTCTGCGGATTAATAATCACCCAGGGATTCTTCCAGTTGTGCGAGTGCAGTTTGGGTTTGATCTGCATTAGGCGCGACGCCATGCCATTTATGACTTCCCATCATAAAATCCACACCCATGCCCATTTCAGTTTTCATCAGGATGCAAACTGGTTTTCCTTTTCCACAAAGTGATTTAGCATGATCCAAGGTGAGTATAGTTTGCTGCATGTCATTGCCATCCATGTTTAAAACTGTCCAACCAAAGGCTTCCATTTTCGGACGAAGATCACCGTATGGCAATACGTGATCTACGGAACCATCAATCTGCTGGTTGTTCACATCGATGGTGGCAATGAGGTTGTCTACTTTTTTGGCACCTGCATACATCACAGCTTCCCACACCTGACCTTCTTCCATTTCTCCGTCGCCACATAGGCAATATACTACGCGGTCGTCCTGATTCATTTTTTTACTAAGCGCTGCACCAATCGCTACACTAAGTCCTTGTCCCAGTGATCCGGATGCGATACGTATACCTTCCAACCCTTCATGGGTTGCCGGATGACCTTGTAAACGCGAGTCAAGTTTGCGAAAGGTGGAGAGTTCGCTTACCGGAAAATACCCAGACCGGGCCAAGACACTATACCAGGCTGGTGAAATATGCCCATTGCTCAGAAAAAAGAGATCCTCGTTCTTTCCATCCATGGAAAAAGAGCCAGGAGTATGTTTCATTGCATGAAAGTAGAGCGCGACCAAAAAATCGGTGCATCCTAAGGAACCACCGGGATGCCCGGAATTGGCGCCGTTGGTTTGGCGAACGATGTCTCTACGGACTTGACTGGCTATTTTCTTTAGGTCATTGATTTGCATAGGGAAGGTGTATGGCAGAGGTGTAATCTATGCCGCCAAAGGTAGCGCAAGGACCTCAATCAAGTCCGTTTCAGACCTTCTAACCCGTCAAATAGATATCAACAAAAACGTAGACCCTGTGGAAAAATTCTATTCTTCTAAATCGTCTTCGAAAGGATTGAAAAAGTCATCCAGTGCGCGTCTTTCTTTCTTGGTTGGTCGGCCAGTGCCTGGATCTCGAAAAATAGTCATTCGAGTAGCCCTTGTGCGAAAAGCCTCCAATTCTTCAGCAGGCGTATGGTCTTTACAGGACATGGGAACTAATTTTGCGCCAACCCTTCGTTCGATCGGTTGAAGCACTTCAAGTTGCAAGACCAATCCTGTGCGCTTCACGGAAACACGATCGCCTATTTTAACGGTTCGGGATGCTTTTACTGGTTGATTTTGGATCATTATTTTTCCTTGATCGCAAGCCGTAGTGGCCAATGATCGAGTCTTATAGAGCCGTACCGCCCACAACCATTTGTCGATGCGTACTTTTGCGTCAGCGTGATCCATGTTGGTTATTCGAAAATGTCGTTCCGGTTGATGGGTCGTTTTTGCTGCTCCCATTTAAATCCTTTTAGTCGCAACTCTGAAATAGAAAGTTCGCGGATGGGATATAATGAGCCATCCGGATCGTTGATAAAAGTGATTTTTTGAATCTCGTTTTTTTTCACCCGAATCATCAGCTGACTGCAATCTACGCGATTAACTGCTACGTCTTTGTTCTTGCTATTCTTGGCGTAGTAAATTGTTTGCACATTTCCCGTCACACTAATCCGGTCTAACTCATTGTTTTCAAAGTAACCGATGAGCTGCTTACCGGCAATCTGATTAAACCGAAGTGAATCGACAATACCAATCTGTAACGTGTCAGCTTGCGAAACAATCATGGAATTGTATTTAAGGATGATCCGGTTTAAGGAGCTGTTGGATGTAATCAATGAAATGGAATCGGCGGTCAATTGATTGTAACCGGTCCACAATACGGGTTTTTTGAAGAAACGGATGGTGCTATCTGCGTCAGTGTAAACCAATGAATCACACATTCCTTGAAGGTCTGTTTTGAAAAGCTTGACGTGGTGATAGGCGAAAATATCGCGTGAAGCAACCGAATCCTTGCCGTCGCGTTTACCAATTGCCAATAAGGTATCAGCGTGCATAAACAACGTATCATTGTTGTCGTATTGCACCATTTCCGCTCTGCCGGTTACCCACGAAGAATCGGTGGACTGATGGTGTTCAGCGTAATTGCCGCGTATGATCAGCGAACGGGAGGAATCTTCAATGGCGACGTTGCCGAATGCTTTTCCGATATTCTTCAATTGGTTGAAGTAAATCGAGTCTCCACGAAGGATCTGATGACCATTGTCCAGGAAGGCATTTTTAGTAAAAAAAGAAGTTTGTTTGGCAGTATTGTACCAACCACTCTCGCAATACATTTTACTGTCTTTGGTGCGCAAGTCGGTAGGTCCAAGGAAAAAGGCGGTTTTTGCTTGAGTATTGTAACGCAAAGTGTCGCATTCCAGGGTATACCTCGGATTGATTAGCAAGACATCATGTTTGAAATAAAGATCGCGTGTTTCACTTTGGTAAAAACCGGTTTTGCTGGTTAGTACGTTTTCTCCGTCTACAATATGCGCGCTATCGGTAAACGAGGCGGATGCATTTTTAAGATCGTAAAAAACGCTTTTGGTTGTCAAGGTCATCTTACGGTCAGTAAGTACGATGTTCTGATAGACTTGAGCAATGCGAGTATTTCCATCGTAATCCAGTTTGCCACCTGTCAGGTTCAAGGAATCGCCTTGGGTGATGCGTATCCTGCCAAAGGCTTCTAGCCGGTTTTCTTTTCTAAATAAATAGGCGGAATCACAATTCATGTATGCGGATTCGTGCCGGAAGCGGACATTACCGATTAGACGGGTGGCATCCGCATTTAGTTTTTCGTCAAATTCACTCACATCGGCATTCAGCAGTTCGATTTTAGTGCCGTTGGTAGCTTGTGGAAATACGGCCGATGGCATCAAAATCAATAGACTAGCGAAAAGAAGTTCGCGGCTGACTTTGAACCGTTTAAATCCGATATGAATGGCTGACAAAAGCATTTGACGGGGTAGCGGATGTTATTCCGATTGCAAAGTTAACTTTGTGAACGGGTTTGACCTAAATTTCCTGTTTGACCCTTGAAATCGCCCATAATTCCATGTCAGCACCGTTATTTGCGGAAATCATCCTGCCGCTTTCCATCGATCGGAAACTGACGTATTATATTCCGGATGAATTTGCCCACGAAGTGGCAATCGGAAAACGAGTCATCGTCCCGGTTGGCAAGAATAAATTGTATTCCGGCATTATTTATAAAATTCATGGGGAGGCTCCTTCATTCGATCAAGTGAAGCCCATTCGTGCTGTACTCGATGAACACCCAGTTGTTCACCCCGGTCAATTTGCGTTCTGGGATTGGATTTCATCCTATTACATGTGCCATCCAGGAGAGGTCATGAATGCGGCCATCCCATCTGCGTTGCGCCTCCAAAGTGAAACAACGTTGGTGTTGGGAGATAATGCCGATCGTGAACGTCCCGATGATTTTGATAGCGATGAACATTTTATTCTAGATCATCTGCTCGAACATCAATCAACCACAGTACAGGATATTCAACGTGTTTTTCCCGGCAACACGGCACAAAAAAAACTCAAGCGGCTCATTGAAAATGGTTGGATTGTCGTTTCAGAAGAAATTGGAGAACGCTACAAACCACTGAAGGAAAGTAGGCTTCGATTGGCTTTGCCGTATCGCTCGGATCGTGCTTTGGAGGAATTGTTTCAGCAATTGGAACAGGATGCACGTAAGCACAAGCAATTGGAAACGTTGCTTTATTTTATGAAAGTACTCTTTGACGATAAATCGAAAGATTACGTTCGTAAAAAGGATATGACTAACCATGAAGCTGTTTCAGGGTCATCGTTGCAGACGTTGCTCCGAAATGGTATTCTGGAAGAATTTGAGGCGGTGATTGATCGAATTCCAGCCTCGAATGATACGGTAACACCCATCGCTGCATTAACAGATATTCAGCAGCAAGCGTATGACGCCGTTAAAAAATCCTGGAAGGAACATGACACAGTCTTGTTACACGGAGTTACTTCTAGTGGCAAAACGGAACTTTACCTGCATTTAATGCAGGAAGCAATGGCTCGTGGTGAACAAGTTTTATACCTATTACCTGAAATAGCACTTACCACCCAAATTATTCAGCGACTTCGAAAACATTTGGGCGACGCTGTCGGAGTATACCATTCCAGATACACCAGTAATGAACGCGTCGAAATCTGGAACCAGGTGCTGAGTTTTTCACATGAACCAGAAAAGACCTCTCGCAGTCAGTCCGTTCTAGGCGCACGATCATCGTTATTTCTTCCCTATAGAAAGCTTGGATTAGTCATCGTGGACGAAGAACACGATTCGTCCTATAAGCAATTCGATCCTGCTCCTCGTTATCATGCACGTGATGCTGCGATGGTATTGGCCAGACAACATGGGGCCAAGATTTTATTAGGCTCAGCTACTCCTTCATTGGAATCTTACTACAATGCTCGTGCTGGTCGCTATGGACTGGTTAAAATTACTCAGCGTTATGGTGGGGTAATGTTGCCTGAAATCATCGTGACGGATATCCGCGAAGCAGCTCGTAAAAAACAAATGAAGTCACACTTCTCTCCGGTAATGATGGATGCGGTGAATGCTGCTTTCCAAGAGAAAGAGCAGGTGATTCTCTTTCAAAATCGACGAGGGTTCTCGTCATTTTTGGAATGCCGCCAATGTAACTGGATACCGCATTGCAAGAATTGCGCTGTTACGCTGACTTATCATAAACATTCCCGACAGCTCAAATGCCATTATTGCAATTTCATTCAGGAAGTTCCTTCTTCTTGCCATCAATGTGGTGATCGTCAGTTGCAAGTCCGTGGATTTGGAACGGAGAAGATCGAAGAGGAAATCGGAATTTATTTTCCAGACTATACGATTGCACGACTTGATCTGGATACAGCTTCTTCCAAAGCTGCCTATCAACGCATACTTTCTGAGTTCGAAGATCGCAGAATTGATTTGTTGGTTGGAACTCAAATGGTGGCTAAAGGATTGGATTTTGAACACGTAAGTACAGTGGGAATTCTGGATGCGGATCAACTCTTGAACTTCCCGGATTTTCGTTCCCACGAGCGTAGCTTTCAATTAATGGCTCAGGTTAGTGGCCGATCAGGACGAAAAAACAAACGTGGTAAAGTCATCATCCAAACTCGTCAACCCGATCATTGGGTGATCAGGGATGTTGTTAAGAATGATTACGATGCCTTTTATCATCGTGATTTGGAAGATCGTCGCCAGTTCGGGTATCCGCCGCATTCCAGGTTGATTGAATTGACCTTACGACACAAAGACGAATCCCTGGTTCATGAGTCTGCAGGTGCATTCGCCGTGCTACTTCGAAATCGCTTGGGTCAACGTATTCATGGTCCGCATGTGCCATTGGTGCCACGCATACGCAATCAATACTTGCGCACGGTTTTAATTCGAATACTCCGCGAAGAATCAGTAACAGCGGTCAAACAAATCATCCGTGATACAACGGTAGCATTTCATCAGGAGAAAGACTATGGTCCTGTACAAGTCATCCCAGATGTAGACCCAATTTAAGCTTATCGGATCAGTTGTATCCAGCCATTATAGGATTTTGTTTTTCCATCCATGACGTAGTAATAAACACCGTCACTAGCTTGTTCGCCGCTGTTGGTTGCTCCGTCCCATCGAAAATCTGGATCTGTCGTCTCGTAGATCAATCGTCCCCAACGGTTGTAAATCACAAAGCGGAAAACATCTGTATTACACAAGTCATTGATGAAGTACTCATCGTTCTTTCCATCAGAGTTTGGTGTAAATACATTTGGAATTTTTAAGTTGTTTTCACACGGACGATAAATAATCAATATCGAGTCAATGACAGAACAGCCGTTGCCATATGGAATAGTAACAAAGTAATAAGCGGTATCTCCGGTTGAACTGACGGTGAATGTGCCGTCGTTTGCCCCCAACGTCTGTACATTTCCGGACGGAGTCCATTGATAATCATAGGGCGACAGGTTCACAGGATCGGTGACAATTACATGAAGTGTATCAAATTCCCCATCAGTTAGTGTGACGGAATCTTCGAGAATATTAACGCCAAGCAATGAACTCACATGCACCAATCCAGCAGTGTCGGAAGGTACATAGCAGAAAGACTGGCTTTGAGTGAGTTGGAAGCCAAGGTAGAACTGTGGCAAAAAGGTACCATTATCTACATAGGTATGCGATACGGTATCTTCGGTTGTTCCATACAATACATTTCCGTCGCCAAAATCCCAGGAATAAATAGCAGCATTGGTTCCGTTACCCAAAAAGTTCACTTGCAGTGGACGGCAACCACTGTCAGGCAAGAATTCGAAGGATCCCGTTGGACCAGGAACAATCACTGCACCTGGATCTTGAAGTGTATCACTACAGCCAAATTGGTTGGTGACAATCAGGTTCACAAAATATGTGTCAGGTGGAACTGAGTAGGCATAAAATACGGACGATGTTCCTTGGGGTATCGTGGTGAGCTCCAAATCCCAATTCCAAGTGGTTACATAGGCATTGGAGTCGCTGGTAATAGAAACAAATACTTGTGCTCTGCGAATTCCATTTTGTTCGACACAGGTATCAATGGCTTGTATGGTAAAATGAGCTGGTGTGGTATATACCAATAAATCGATGTCGGTGGTGTCTTTACATCCATTCGCATCGGTAGCAATCACGCTTGCAGTATAGCTGCCGTTAGTAGTATAAGCATGAGCGAAACTTCCGGTAGTTTCAGTGGTGCCATCTCCAAGGTTCCAGCTATAATTGACTGGATTGGCGACGTAAGGTCCTGGATATACGCTGAAATTGATGGATTCATTTTTACAAGCTACAGTATCACCTGGCGATGTAGAAATAACCGGACTAGGACGGGTAGGCTGAACAAAGTTGTAGGACGTAGCTGAGCTCGTACATCCATTTGCGTCGGTTACAGTGAGCGTCACTGTATAATTACCAGCTAACAGGTAATTACCCATCGAAGCACCGGATGTGGTGGAGCTGAAAATAGATCCGTTTCCAAAGTTCCAATCCCATTGAACCAGATTGCTGCCAAAGGTGTCGCTGGTATCAGAAAAATTAACCATTAACGGTGGACAACCGGTTAAGGGCCCGCCAGTGAATCCTGCTGTAGGTCCGTTGACGGTCAAAGGCAATGTTTCTTGATTTGTACAATTATGTATATCGGTAATTACCAGCGTAACGGTATAGTTTCCAGGTCGGAAATACTGATGAGATGGATTTGAATTAGCCGAGGAGTCATTGGCTCCAGATAATAGATCTCCGAAATACCATTTGTATAGATTGGCATCCTGAGAATTTGCACCGATGAACGAAGCACTGAAAGGTGCACAGCCAACGGTGGTAGAAGCAGTAATTACAGCATCAGGAATCCGAACCTGAATGGTTCTCGTCTTAACCGTGTTACAACCGTTTTGAGCATTTGATGCAGTCAGAATTACCGTGTAGTCGCCACGCGTTGTGTATACATGCACAGGAGCCGCTAAGGTCGATGTGGTACCATCGCCAAAGTCCCAAGAGTAGTCGGTAGCACCACCTGAAAGATTAGTAAAACTGACACTTAGCGGGTTGGAGCAGTTATATAGGGGAGAGAAATCGGGCTTAGGGCCAAGAACAGTAATCATATCCGTAAATTCCAACGTATCGGTACATCCGTTGTTATACGTGATGAGTGTTACGTCAAATGGATTGGCCGTTCCGGAAGTATCCAGGTCGAATACATGCGATGGATTTTGTAATTGACTTCCACCGCCGTCACCGAATGACCATAACCAGGCTGTAATGACAGGGGGCACAACACTTATATCGGTGAATTGAACCGTGTCTTGAAAACAGATGACTCTTGGGTTGGCGCTGATGCCGGTATTAGGTGGAATACCCACGCGGATGTAGGCAGGCTTGGTGAGAG
>CANIAS010000084.1 GCA_947465495.1 Candidatus Pollutiaquabacter sp.
AGTTGATTTTCAGGCGACATTTCTAGCTGATGGTAGGTGTCAGGCGCCTCTCATAGCGGATGGTGTAAAACGGGTTCGAAAATGAAGTCTATTAGTAGAAAAAGTAAGAATTAGATGGAGTACACCTATTAAATTGCTTTTAAAGCGCATAAAAAATCAAAATAACAACTATTTCCATTCTTGGGAATGTAAGGGCGTTGGATATAAGGGGCAATCTTTACCAATGCTTCATCGTTTTAACATTATCCAGACGATGTAAAGTATAACTTTGCAACCGCTCTGACTCAACATCGCTTATGTAGTAACCTGCCAGACTGGTAAAAAACGATTTTAATGAAAAAATTGACCATTTTTCTTCGACTCACCGCAGTATTTACCGTACTGCTGTCGTCGTCTTTTAAAGGGAATTCCCAATCTACCGATTCAACCACGGCAGCCATTACCTACGATCCTATCGTTGCAACGTTGGATAGCTTGGTGAATCAGAGTTACATTGAGCGTTTGGGTGCTGTTCCTGCCGATAATTCCGGTTTCGGCGAAAAAGAAATTCCATCGTATGCGGACGATATCTATCGCAAACGCATCGAAAAAATTCAGACGCCCATTCCATTGGCTTACAATTCGGAGGTTAAGCAATACATAACGATGTATGCCATTCAAAAACGCGGATTGACTGAGCGCGTGATGGGGTTGGCTCAACTTTATTTTCCGTTATACGAACAGATTCTTGATCAGCAGGAGCTACCGTTGGAATTTAAATACCTCTCTATTGTTGAGAGCGCCTTGAATCCGATGGCCGTTTCTCCCGTCGGCGCTACAGGTCTTTGGCAATTTATGTTTGCGACCGGTAAGATCTACGGCTTGCAAGTTACTTCCTATACGGATGAGCGCCGTGATCCTGTCAAATCCACCTATGCTGCCTGTCAATATTTTAAAGATATGTATGCGATTTACAACGACTGGCTTTTGGTCATTGCGGCATACAACTGCGGTGCAGGCAATGTGAACCGTGCCATCGCCCGCTCAGGAGGCAAAAAAACTTTTTGGGAAATCAGTCCTTACCTCCCACGCGAAACGCGCGGTTACGTGCCTGCTTTCATTGCCGTCACCTACTTGATGAATTACACCTCCGAGCACAATCTTACGGCCGTTGCACCTTTGATAAACTATTTTGAAGTGGACACAGTTATGGTTGACCATCGCATGGACCTTCAACAAGTGGCGGCTGCCGTCAACACGCCCTATGATGTAATCAAGTACCTTAATCCAATTTATAAACGTGGCATCATCCCCGATGGAGAAGAAGCCCGCGTCTTGCGCTTGCCGACCAATCGTATCAATTTATACTTGGCTAATGAAGCCAATCTCATTCGTCCTGCCATTGAGGCTTCAGAGAATTTTGCCATGGTTTCCAACGTGGACGATATTGCGTACGAGGATGTTCAGATTCGTAAAACGCACCGAGTACGGAAAGGCGAGCACCTGCAACTTATTGCCAGAAAATACCATGTCACGGTAGCGGAACTCAAGCAATGGAATCATTTACGTAGCACCAAGCTTTCAGCGGGTCAGCGGCTGACGGTTATGGTGGATGCGCCCAAGAAAAAGGTTGCAACCACGGCCGTTGCAAGCAACGCTGTGAAGACATCAGACACCTCCCTAGCAGTGACACTTGCCGCGGATAGCGTTATTGCAAGCGTTGATTCCGTAGCAGCAATTGCTACCTCTGCTCCGATGAAAGTTTCAACGATCTCCGCCGAAAATTCAGGGATTGTTTATCACGTAGTAGTACCTGGTGATACGCTTTGGAAAATTGCGCAGCGCTATGAAGGACTGACGGTCGAAAAAATTAAAAAGATCAATAAATTGGATTCAAACGACTTAAAAGTTGGTACCCGCTTGAAATTAGCAACTGGCGGTTGATTCGATTCCTACTCTCCAACCAATTTAAACCGCTCTACCAGGGCGGTTTTTCTTTTTGGTAAGCGTCAACGGACGAGTTTAGAGCAGTGGTGTATTCACTTCTTTTTTCTATTTTTGAAAACAATCGACACATCACCATGAAAAAAATACTGTCTCTGCTAGCCCTGCTTCAGTTTGCCGCCCTGGTTTCTGCTCAAAATATTCCGAACAGTGGTTTTGAAAATTGGGTGCAATATAGTGCAGTAGGAGAGCGACCCACCGAATGGTCTACACTCGATAGTATCACGATGACACTAAGTTCATTTCAGACACACTGTGCTGTAAAAACTACGGATGCAGCAGTCGGAACCTATGCCATTAAAATGACGACCTCGTCTGTTTTCATCGCGTTGTTAGGATCTACTGTAATTGTGCCCGGAGCAGCTACCAATGGACGTATCACGGCAAGTCTTACGTCTTACACCTTTGACGGAGGCAGTCCGACGACCGTACGCTCCAAATTTTTCAATGGCAAATACAAATACACTCCTGCCAATGTCAACGATGGCGCTGTATTCATCGTTGCCTTATTACGTCGCAATCCCATCACTGGTAGCCGCGACACGATCGCCTATGGTGCTGACACCATTTCCGGTGCAGTTTCTACGTATACGCCCTTCTCAGTAGTGCTTAAATACAACGACTATGTCAACAACCCTGACTCTTGCCTTTTGCTCTTACAATCCAGCAAGGCGCTCAACGATGTTACGTTAGGTGCAGGGTCAGAATTGTTCGTCGATGATCTGTCGTTCAATGGCACCGTTGGATTGGACGAAGTACGTGCAGGAGTTAAAGAATTTTCTGTTTACCCTTCTCCGGCTAGCAGCGTATTGAATGTCCGTATCGACTTAACCGATCGCGCGAAAAAATGGAACGTCCAGATAATGGATATTAATGGTAAAGAACTTATTCGCCGTTCAATGGAATCATGGAATGAGTCGTTTGCCATCCATGAACTTTCCGAAGGTAATTACCTCATCAACCTGCTGGATGAAAATAATCAGCCGGTCTCTTCGCGAAAGTTTTCGGTGGTGCGTTAATCGACGCACTGCTCCGCTGAAGCAAGAGCACTGCAAGGCTAGTCTTGGTGACTTTCTTGTTTGTACAAGAGATTAGGATATCTGCGAATGTGTATTTCGCTGACCAACGCCATCAAACGTTTTCGTAACTCGTCTATGTTATCTCGATTTGTGGCGGAAATGAAAACACATTCTCCGCTAAGTTTACTCATCCAACTTTTCTTTAGTTCTTCCAGTGAAAGATTTTCGGAAGTAGCCGGTGTCAAATCGTCCTCCTCTTTTTCAACGAAACGATATGCATCAATTTTGTTAAAGATTAAAAGCGTTGGCTTATCGGCAGCGCCGAGTTCGGAGAGCGTCTCTTTCACGACATTGAGCTGATCTTCGAACTGAGCATGTGAGATGTCTACTACGTGCACTAGGATGTCAGCTTCCCGTACTTCATCCAGTGTTGACTTGAACGACTCGATCAGGTTGTGCGGCAGTTTACGAATGAAACCTACAGTATCGGACAAAAGGAAAGGAATATTGTCGAGAACAATTTTCCGAACGGTAGTATCGAGTGTGGCGAATAGTTTATTCTCGGCAAAGACGTCGCTTTTGCTAAGCAGGTTCATCAGCGTGGATTTGCCAACGTTGGTGTAACCTACCAGCGCCACACGAACCATTTCGCCGCGTTGTTTGCGTTGTGTAGCACTTTGTTTCTCAATCTGCCGCAACTGCTCTTTCAGTTTTGACAATTTTTCACGGATAATACGACGGTCAGTTTCGATCTCAGATTCTCCCGGTCCCCGCATTCCAATTCCTCCTCGTTGCTTTTCCAGGTGCGTCCACATTCGCGTTAGTCGTGGCAGTAAATATTGATACTGGGCCAACTCGACTTGCGCTTTTGCCTGTGCACTGCGCGCACGTTTAGCGAAGATGTCAAGAATTAGGTTGCTGCGATCAAGCACACGACACTCCAGTGCTTTTTCGATGTTTTTGATTTGTGATCCGCTCAACTCATCGTCAAAAATGGCTAAATCAATTTGGTGCTCCTTGATGTAGGAGCGGATTTCATTCAGCTTACCGCTTCCGATAAATGTTTTTGGATCGGCATGATCCAGCCGTTGTGTGAATCGACGAACTGTTTTAGCCCCAGCGGTTTCGGCCAGAAAGGCGAGTTCGTCAAGGTATTCAGTGACCTGTTCTTCGCGCTGCGATTTCAGGATGATGGCCACCAGTACGGATGTTTCCGCGTCACGTGTGGTTTTGTAAGAGCTCTGTGCAGGCAAAGTGGCAGTATTTCAATTGGTGTTATTCAACGACTTTTGGAGTAGGGTTATTTTTCATACCCGCTACATAGAGAGCTACATTGGCAATTTCTTCGGCAGACAACGTCCCGTCGTAGCCAGGCATTTTTCCTTTGCGACCAATCTTGACCATCTCTTGAATCATAATTTCATCGTATCCTGTCATCGATAAATCACTTGCGCCGCGGTAGGCTTTCTTGCCATCAATACCATGGCAAAACGCACAGTTTTCGAAATATACTTTCTCGCCGTTGGCAAGTCCAGTGCTGTTATCACCTTGCATCGTGACATTCGCTTTGATAAAAGGTTTTTTCTTGCTGACTTCTGCAATGCCATAACTGCCTACCACCAACAGGAAAGAAAGCACGGCCAACCCTTTTTTACGTTTTTTGAATCCAATAACGGCCATTGGAATAGCAGTGAAGACCATCACCAGTTTGATGATCTGCATTGTTTTGATGCCACCTAATATCACAAACAACCAAATGCCCGTAACAAGAAAAACGGTGCTGACAATCATCTCCGGTACTTTGGTGATTTTAGTGAACTTGTCCAGCATCGATTCATTCGCAAAAAGTAAGACGGTCTTGATCAAATAGATGATCACGAAGAGCATGACGGACCAGATGTGGAGATTTCCGAGTAGGGTAGAGCTCATGATTGTTTGTTTTGCTCAAAAATAGGATTTTGTAGGAAACAGTGAACCCTTTTCAGAGCGAATTGTTGACATTGATTATATTGGACCTTCGATTACTGATGATCATGAAAAAACACCTTATTTTCTTTTTACTTATCACTGCGTCCATTACACTGAAGGCACAAAATTACCGGATTGGACATCTTACCCGCACGATGACCGATCCGTCGCGCAATAGACTGATTCCCGTTGAAATTTACTACCCAGCCGATTCGGATGGAAATAATGTGCCGTTTACGCAGCAGCCCATCACCGCCCCCATTGTTACGTTCGGTCATGGTTTTGTGATGACGTGGGATGCGTATGTTAATGTCTGGAATGCATTGGTGAGCCATGGTTACGTAATCGCATTTCCGACGACTGAATCGGGCTTTTCGCCTGTTCACCTCGAGATGGGAAAGGATCTTGCATTTCTGGTAACGGCGCTTCAGGCTGAGGGAGTCACACCTGCTTCGCCACTGTATGGTCGTTTGGATTCAGCGGCCTGCGTGATGGGGCACTCCATGGGCGGTGGCGCTAGTTTTCTTGCGGTACAATTCAATTCATCAATTCGTACAATGGTAAATTTTGCAGCTGCAGAAACGACCCCATCAGCCATCGCTGCAGCTTCGGGAATTGTAATTCCTTCACTTGTTTTTTCCGGCGGCAATGATTGCGTTACGCCTCCAGCGGCACATCAAATTCCCATGTACGACTCGTTGGCTTCGTCCTGCAAGACCTACATTTCTATGGTAGGAGCCAGTCATTGTCAGTTTGCAGATCCGAATACACTCTGCAGTTTTGGGGAAGCCACGTGTACGCCTGCTGCAGCCATTTCACGCACCGATCAACACGATGTCATGAACCGATACATGATTCCCTGGCTTGACTTTCATTTGAAAGGCGATTGTGCCGCCGGTGCAACGTTTGATTCACTTCTTGTGATTGATTCACAAATCAATTATCAGCGGACGTGCCAATTGTGTCCCGCTCCCACCTCGGTTGCTGCATTGCAACCGCTGACTTGGTCCATCGGCCCCAATCCTGTACGTGACCATTTGACGATCTTTTTCGATGAAGCCTCAGTTGGCCGCTTGGAAGTATGCAATATGGCTGGTGCCACCATTTTCTCGCAAATCATCTTGGAAGGCAGCCATTCGGCGGAGGTGTTCTTGAATGGCCTCCCTGCCGGTACCTATCTCGTTCGTTATTATTCCCCATTCCTACCGGTTTCAACAAGAACATTTATGAAGCAGGATTGAACTTCCTGTGACTTTACCGATAGGGTAAATCGTTATATTCGTAGCTTCCAAAAGAAACTATGAAGTACTCCTTGTCTTTGATGGCTGCATGCCTTATCGGCATCTCTTCGACCTACGCACAGGTCACATTTCCGGTGAATGGCCCCACCGATCCCAGGCACACTACGTATGTATTTACACATGCTCGCGTGTTTGTCGATTACAAAACGGTCATTGATTCTGCCACCATGGTGGTGCGCGACGGAAAGATTGTTGATGTAGGACGTGAAGTGCAAATCCCGCAGGGGGCAGTTGTCTATGATGTTCCTGGTCGAAATATTTATCCTTCCTTGATTGACATCCATTCTGATTATGGTATGCCTGAGGTGAAACGCGCCAATAATCGGGAGGATGGATCGCCACAGTTCTTGTCAAATACCAAAGGTGCTTACAACTGGAACCAAGCTATTAAAGCGGAATACGATGCTTATCGAAGTGTAGCCGCCGATCCGAAGAAAGCAGAAGAATTACGTAAGCTCGGTTTCGGTGCGGTGGTCAGCGTCAATAAGGATGGAATCGTACGCGGAACCAGTGCTTTGATCGTGCTTGGCAATGGCAAAGAGAACGACCTAATCGTGAAAGACCGTGTCGCAGCAGAATTTTCATTTGATAAGGGAAGTTCTACGCAGGACTACCCGGCCTCTCTCATGGGTGCGATTGCGTTGCTTCGTCAAACGTATTACGATGCTCAATGGTATGGCAACGGCGGATACAAGAAGGAGTACAATATTTCGCTGGACGCATTTAATCACTTAAAAGACCTTCCTCAGATTTTTGATGCGGGCGATAAGCTCAATGAATTGCGCGTGAGTCGTATTGGTGAGGAGTTTGATGTGACCTACATTGTGAAAGGAAACGGCGATGAATATGAACGTGTTTCAGAAATAAAGGAAACAGGTATGCGTTTGATTGTGCCATTGAATTTTCCGGAAGCCTACGACCTGTCAGATCCTTACGATGCTATTAATATCTCGCTGCATGATCTCAAACATTGGGAGTTGGCACCGGCGAATGCAGGAACATTGGAAAAAGCAGGTATTGAATTCGCACTCACGACAGCAGGGCTTAAGAATCGAAATGATTTCTGGAAGAATCTTCGCAAAGCAATTGATAATGGCATGACCGAGCAGCAGGCTCTTAAATCACTGACTATGGCTCCGGCTGCTTTCCTCCGGGTGCAAGATCAAGTAGGAGCGTTGAAGCGTGGCATGTTGGCCAACTTCATCGTCACCTCGGGAAATATCTTCAGCAAGGAGTCGATGTTGTTGGACAATTGGGTAAAAGGAGTACGTTACGTTGTAACAGATGCAGAACAAAAAGATGTTCGCGGCAATTACACCCTGAAAACCGGAACAGTAACCTCACGAGCAAAAGTTAGCGGTGAATTATTTTCCCCTGAACTAGCTGTTTTTGATGATACTCTTTCAGTCAAAGCACTCACCTTCTCTCGCAATGGCAGTTTGGTAACCTTCACTATAGAGCGCAAGAATGCTGAGCCCAAAGGTGTGACGCGTTATTCTGGTGTAATGGAAAATGCTGGATGGAGTGGAAATGCTCAAACTCCCGAAGGACAGTGGACCAGCTGGACCATGCATTTTGATTCAGTTAACGTCTTAGCGAGAAAAGATACCGCAAAGAAAGTAGTACCTGAGCATGGACCGATTCTCTTCCCAAATACAGCTTACGGATGGAAAGAACTACCTGTTGCTAAAACGGTATTGATTAAGAACGCGACTGTTTGGACCAATGAAGATGCAGGCATACTCAAGAATACTGATGTGTTATTAAGTAATGGTAAAATTGCCCAAGTAGGAACAAACATTTCTGCACCCGCAGGAGCAACCATTGTGGATGGTACAGGCAAACACGTTACAGCCGGCATCATCGACGAACATTCGCACATCGCGGTTAGTAACTCTGTGAATGAAGGTACGCAATCGTCCTCGGCGGAGGTTCGTATCGGTGATGTATTAGATCCTGACGATATCAACATGTACCGTCAACTTTCGGGTGGTGTTACAGCTTCACATTTGCTGCACGGTAGTGCTAATGCCATTGGTGGACAAACGCAGTTGATCAAGTTGCGTTGGGGACGTGCTCCGGAAGACTTAAAGTTTGCTGGTTGGCCAGGTTACATCAAGTTCGCGCTCGGCGAGAATGTTAAACAAGCTAATTGGGGCGACTTGCAGAATGTTCGTTTTCCTCAGACCAGAATGGGTGTTGAGCAGGTATATGTCGACTATTTCACAAGAGCTCGAGAATATGGACAACAGCAACGGAAGTGGAATTCCATGGATGCGCATTTGAAAAGTAATTCAAC
>CANIAS010000085.1 GCA_947465495.1 Candidatus Pollutiaquabacter sp.
CGAACAATGAGTTCGGCTTCGACTACCTCCGCGATAACATGTCTCGCTTGCCAGAAGATATGGTGCAACGCGGGCATCACTTTGCCATCGTAGACGAGGTTGACTCTGTCCTGATTGACGATGCTCGTACTCCGTTGATCATCTCAGGTCCAACACCGCGCGGAGACCACCATGAATTCGATGCTTATAAACCGAAGATCGAACAACTGGTGCGGACCCAGCGTGAATATGTAAACACGTTGATCGCAGATGCTCGCAAATTGATCGAGCAAAAAAAAGAGGACGAAGCTGGATTAGCCATGTTGCGCGCTTATCGTGGACTACCTAAAAACAAGGCACTGATAAAACTCTTTGGCGAACAAGGTGTAAAAGCTCTCATGCAGAAGCAAGAGAATTTCTACATGCAAGATCAGCAGAAAGAGATGCACAAAGCTGATGCGCCGCTCTACTTCGTAATCGACGAAAAAAACAACAACATAGAATTGACCGAGAAAGGCGTTGAACTCATCTCCTCCAATGCCGAGGACAAGAACTTTTTCATTCTTCCGGATGTCGGTTCTGTAATTTCCGAAATTGAACAATCCAGCGGAACTGCAGAAGAGAAACTCACACGAAAGGATGAACTCTTGCGTGATTATGCTGTAAAATCAGAGCGTATCCATACCGTCAATCAACTATTGCGCGCTTACACGTTGTACGAGAAAGACGTTGAATACATCATCACTGACGGAAAAATTAAAATTGTCGACGAACAAACCGGACGGGTTTTGGACGGCCGTCGCTACTCCGACGGATTACACCAGGCCATTGAAGCCAAGGAAAACGTCAAGATCGAAGCATCCACCCAAACGTATGCAACGATTACTTTGCAGAATTACTTCCGAATGTATCACAAACTGGCAGGCATGACCGGTACCGCTGAAACGGAAGCACAGGAATTTTGGACGATCTACAAATTGGATGTTGTAGTCATCCCCACCAACCGAAACATATCCCGTAAAGACGGAGAAGACAAGGTCTACAAGACGAAGCGTGAAAAATACAATGCCGTCATTGACGAGATCGACCTCTTAGTAAAAGCAGGACGACCAGTTTTGGTGGGCACAACATCGGTTGAAACCTCCGAGTTATTGAGCCGCATGTTAAAACTCCGTGGTGTTAAACACAACGTACTGAATGCAAAGCTCCACCAGAAAGAAGCACAAATTGTTGCCGAAGCTGGCCAGGCCGGTACCGTCACCATCGCCACCAACATGGCAGGTCGCGGAACGGACATTAAACTTGGAGCAGGCGTAAAAGAGTCCGGTGGCTTGGCCATCATCGGTACTGAAAAGCACGATTCGCGTCGAGTCGACCGTCAGTTACGCGGCCGCGCAGGACGACAAGGCGATCCAGGTTCGTCGCAGTTCTACGTTTCACTGGAAGATGATCTGATGCGACTATTTGGCTCAGAAAAGATTGTCAAGCTAATGGATCGCATGGGCCTGGAAGAAGGTGAAGTTATTCAGCATTCGATGATCACGAGCTCTATCGAGCGCGCTCAACGTAAAGTAGAAGAGAACAACTTCGGTATCCGCAAACGACTGATCGAATACGACGATGTCATGAATGCGCAGCGCGAGGTGATTTACACCCGTCGCCGTCACGCAATTTTCGGCGAACGTTTATCGATTGACGTCGGGAATATGCTGTACGACACCTGCGATACTATTGTTCAACAACACCAGGGCAATAATGATTTTACAGGACTTCAACTTGAGTTGCTGCGTATCCTATCCATCGAATGCCCGGTTTCTGAAAAAGAATTCTTAGGTGGTAAAACCGAAGAAATTACAGAAAAGATTTTTGCTGAAGCACAACGCTACTATCGACATAAATCGCAATTGGTCATCGACAAGACCCGCGACTTCATTAAGAACGTCTACGAAAATCAGAGTGCTACCATCCAGAATATCGTGGTACCGTTCACTGATGGCATCAAAGGTATTCAGGTGGTCGCCAATCTGAAAAAATCGTTCGAAAGCAACGGCCGTGAGCTCATCAGTTCATTTGAAAAATCGATCATCTCCAGCATGATCGACGACGCCTGGAAAGAACACCTGCGTGAAATGGACGATTTGAAGCAATCCGTTCAGAACGCTGTGTACGAGCAAAAAGATCCGCTATTAATCTATAAGTTCGAATCCTTCGAATTGTTTAAACGGATGATGGAAGCCACCAACCGTGAAATAATCTCATTCTTGTTCAAAGGCCTGATCCCTCAACAGGATCCGAACCAAGTAAAAGAGGCGCGCCCACAGCCAAAGCAAGACCTGCGCAATCTCAAAACCAGTAAATCAGAAAGTCCTGAGGATTCTGGGAATACACAAAGCGGCCCTCCTGCCCCACCTAAAATCCAGCCCGTTCGCGTCGAGCATAAAATTGGTCGAAACGATCCATGCCCTTGTGGCAGTGGCAAAAAATTCAAGAGCTGCCACGGCGCTGGAAGTGTTTAATCCAAAGATCAACCATCTCATCAGAAAGGTGTTGAAGCCAACCCGAATTTTGGGCTGGTCAACCAACTACAGCTGACATCTTGGTGGCGGAACGATGGACCATTGCACCCTAAAATCCAGGGTGTTGAATCTTGATTCTTTTACTACATTCGAAGCAAAGTTCATAAACATGGAACAGACCCTCGAACAGATTCGAAATTTCAAAGGACGATATCCTAAGCAACTTTGGTATCTTTTCTTCTCTGAAATGTGGGAGCGCTTTTGCTTCTACGGAATGCGTGGAATGCTAACCGTCTTCATGGTTGACCGCGTGTTAGGGCTAAGCATGAAGGAAGACGTTGCCAACCTTCAATACGGCGCAACACAAGCCTTCGTCTATGCCTTTACGTTCATCGGCGGATTGTTTGCCGATAAAATACTTGGCTTCCGTAAATCCTTGTTCTGGGGAGGACTGCTAATGATTGCTGGTAGTTGCATTCTTGCATTCGACCCGCATGACCTATTCTTCATCGGGATTAGTTTCACCATTGTAGGTACTGGCTTTTTCAAGCCAAATATTTCCACCATGGTTGGCACATTATATCACGAACACGATTCGCGCCGTGACGCTGGTTTCTCTCTTTTTTATTCAGGGATAAACGTAGGTGCCTTGTTGGGTGGATATGCCTGTGTAGCCATCGCGAAGAGTTACTCCTGGAATCTGGCTTTTGGGTTAGCGGCCATTGTCATGACCATTAGTCTGATTACTTTCGTATTCACTCAACGCTCGCTTGGCCCAATTGGCCTATCGCCTTTTCACGGGAAAGATGGTAATCATCGCTGGAAAGAATACCTGACCTATTTAGGATCGTTAGCAGTCATTCCGATCATCACCATCATGGTGGCGAAGACCGAATACACGGATCTCTTTATGTACACCATTGGACCCGCCACATTGGTCTATTTAGTCCTTGAAATGTTTAAGTGTACGCGTGAAGAGAACAAAAAACTAGTAGCTGCGATGGTCTTCATCCTGTTCTCCATCCTATTCTGGGCTTTCTTTGAACAAAGCGGAGGCTCACTCAACCTATTTGCATCAAACAACCTAAAAGACCAATTCTTTGGTGTCAAATTGGACCCCAACGGCGTCAACAATTCCTCCAATGCCTTGTTCGTGATCATCTTCGCGCCACTGCTTGGATTGGTTTGGATGTGGTTATCAAAACGAAAAGCCGAACCGAATACCGTGATTAAATTTGGGCTTGGATTTCTCTTCCTCGCATTGTCCTTTTATACGTTTTACGCAACACGATTCTTTGCTGATAGCGAAGGAATGACCTCCTTGGAAATTTTCACGTTGGCATACTTCATCATCACCTTTGGAGAAATTTGCCTTAGCCCAATTGGACTTTCCATCATGACAAAACTTTCCCCTACTCGTCTACAAGGAATGATGATGGGTATGTGGTTTTTGGCGAGCGCATATGGCCAGTACGCTGCCGGGATACTCGGTGCCGGAATGGCTTCTCCGAATGAAAATGCTACTGCTGCTGAAAAATTAATTTCCTACACCGACGGATATCACCAGTTAGCGAATTATGCACTAGTTAGCGGAGTGGTGCTACTACTGCTATCTCCATTGGTCAGGAAGTTAATGGGCAACATTAAGTAAGTGAATTAAGAATCTAACAAATGACGGTATTGGATTTTTTGAGCAACTTATAACAGTTGACCCTTGTATCCAAAACATCTGCCTCATTTTATTAGGCATGATTTATCTCCATTATTCTACCTCAAAAAAATGAGTCTTAGCACTTGCTGATGGATGTAATTGTACCTTAATCACATTAATTAGACCTTTGTTAGAACGTCCCTCAACGGGGTTCTTGGTGTTTGATTTTCAGACTGCTGCGTTGGAAAAAACAGTCTTTTTTTCACCTATTTACTTTGAAAAACGTAAATCATCCGTATTTTTACCTTTCCTTTAGAACTAACCCAAACCCAATAATCAATCATGAAAAAACAATTACTAACCCTCCTCCTTTCCGCTTTAGGAATTGGAGCATTTGCTCAGACCGCATCCTGGATTCCCCAGGCAACCGGTTTTACGCCGGTATCTACCGGTGTTCGTTATATCAGCGCAGTTGACACCAACGTCCTTTGGATTTGCTCGTACGATGGTTCAGGCGGTGCTGCTAACCGTCAGGACTATTCACGCACCACTAACGGTGGAGCATTGTGGGTAGCTGGTAACATTCCAGCACCAACCAACTACGATTGGTCGATGATTCATGGAGTCAATGCAGATTCTGCCTTCGCTATGTTCTTTGATGCTGTTGCCGGTGCAGGTGGTGGAATCTGGAGAACAGCAGACGGCGGTGCTAACTGGACTCAAGTTGGTGTAGGAACCATCTTCGATGCCAACTCCTTCCCAGACATCGTTCACTTTTGGAATGGCATGGATGGTTTCTCAGTTGGAGATCCTAACGGAGGTTATTTTGAAATCTACACCACCAGCGATGGTGGCGATACGTGGAACCGTGTTCCTCAAGCCAACATCCCTAATCCACTTTCTGGAGAATACGCCATTGTAGGTCACTACAATGTCCTGGGTGACAACGTTTGGTTTGATACCAATAAAGGACGCGTTTATCGCTCCCACGACCGTGGTCAAACATGGCAAGTTGCTTCTACTGGCATTACTGTTCCTACCACCATCGGTGCCATTGACCTTGCATTCTACTCTCCATCCAATGGTATCGCTCGTTTGTACAACGCTGGTGTGAACACCGTAAAAACTACTGCAGATAGCGGCGCTACTTGGACTACCTTGACCGTAACTGGTAACTTCTGGGGTTCTGATATGAAATATGTTCCTGGAACCACCTCTCGCATTGTTTCTACCGGCGCTGCAACAGGTCTTACCGGTTCATCGTATAGCGATGATGGCGGTGCTACTTGGGTAGATATCGAAACAGGCACCCAACGCACTGCTTTAGGTGTAGTTGATTCACTCAACATGTGGACCGGTGGCTTTACCACGGATCCTACTGCTGGTGGCATTTATCGTTACACTGTGATCCCTGCCATTACATGTGGAGATGCGAATATTAATCCTGGTGCCGTTTCTGTATCAGACACTATCGTTTGTGATGGCGAAACACTGAGTGTATCCACCACTGGCATCTATGCTCCTACCGTAGGCGATTTCGCTGGCGTAAGTTGGATCATCTCTTCTGGCGACATCACGGGTAGCGCAGATCCCCTCAACGAGCCTACACTGGTTGCAACCTACACCTTCAATTTCCCAGCTCCAGCCAATGCTACCTTGCAGTTTGTCAACGATGGTGCTTTGATTGGTGGCGGTGTTCCTTACGGCATCTATTATTGGACACCAGTAGTATTCGGTAATGCTACCGGCTCCGCTCCGACCTTCCTGGGCGACTTGACCCTTGATCCGCTGTGTACGTATACAGGTGCTTCTGTACCAGTTTATATCGCGGAACCACTTGACACGCTTTGCAGCGCCGGCACCAATGGTATCGCGAACCTAAACAAAGCTGACTTCCAAGTTACTGCCTCGCAGGTTTCCGACAACTCCATTAATGTACGCATCGCAGCAGATCGTAGTGGCATTGTAACTCTTCAACTGATTGATATCACAGGTCGTTTGGCTTTCTCCACTGAAAACCAAATCGTAGCAAAAGGCATCAACAACATCCGTCTTGATGCTGCTATTCCTGCCGGAACGTACCTGATCAAAGCCGAAATCAACGGTTTGATCGCAACTGGCAAGTTTGTGAAGCAATAATTTAAAATCATGCTAAAAAGACTGTTCCATATCCGGAACAGTCTTTTTTTTGCCCTTTTCTTCGCAAATTGATTGTGGTTTTAATCTATTTCCCATACTTTTCATCAACTAAAATAACCTAACCAAATGAAACGCACACTTTTCGCACTAAGTTGTTTGCTCCTCACGCTGAATTCATATGCGTCCCACCTTATGGGAGGACAGATTACAGCAGCTTGGTTGGGAACCGGCTATGACTACCAGATTACCATGACGTTATACCGCGATACTGTAGGTATACCAATGTACCCATCTGAGTACGTCATGATATCAAGTGACACTGTTGCTGGATCGAATGCAGTCACCGACACCTTGCTTGTACCATCAGCAACCAACTTTGGAAACGGAGTGGAAGAATATACCTACCAGTTCAATTACACTTTTTCAGCACCCGGCGATTACATCATCTATTGGAGTAATTGCTGCCGCAACGCGGCTATCTTAAACCTACCTAGCCCTAGTTCGAATTCGATGCTGCTTTTCACCAAGCTGCATGTTGACACCGCCAATTCATCGCCAGTATTTTTGAACCCTCCAATTCCTATTGCTCAAGTCGGCGTTCCGTTCACCTACAACTCATTGCCTTTCGATGCCGATGGTGATTCAATTGCTTGGCGTTTAGACGTACCCCTCGACCAATCCACCGGTTCACTTTACGTGCCAATCACGGGTTATGTTGATCCATTCAGCGACACAACGCAGCCATTCGCACTGAATCCTACCACCAGTGAAATTTCCTTTCTGCCGAACACCCTCGGACACTTTGTCGTCTCTTTGGCGGTGGACGAATTCCGAGCCGGAGTGAAGATTGGAGAAATCCGTCGCGACATGCAAATTATTGTCGTCGGTCCAAGCAACTCTCCCCGACTATTCAATTACACGTCCAATATTCCTCCTACCTCTGGTCGTACCATTCGCTTCAACCCTAACACTACGTTACACCTCATCGTAACGGCATCCGATCCAACAGACAACGATCCGCTATCCATTGAAGCCAATGGTAGAGCATTTCTTCTGTCCAACAATCCGCCTGTGTTCTCTTCCAGCATTAATAACGGCACAGTAACCGGAGACCTTTCCTGGACGCCTATCATTGATCAGGGAAGCAATCAACCTTATGTAACTTGTTTCCGTGTTGCCGAATCCCACGGAGGTTATATGTTTTTCCTGGACGAGACCTTTGAGATTTATGTTAATCGATCCGTTGGCATCGACGATCCTTCCTCATACTTAACGGACCGTTGGAACTTATCCAACGGCATGTTGACAGGCTTCTTAAAATTGACCGAAAGATCGGACGTATCCATTGAGCTAATGAATATTAGCGGCCAACTTGTACGCACCTTGCATAACAACTTCTTAACTGCCGGAGACCACCAATTCGTTTTCCCGACGAATGAACTTAACAGTGGGATATACTTGGTACGAACAACCATTAATGGCAAATATTCCCATACCACCAAGTTGCTGAATTAATCGTTTGTCAAGCAGCCGGCTAGATTCTTATCCTGCCCAACCATCACGGTCCAGGCTGCGGTATTGGATGGCTTCAGCCACGTGCTCGGCTTGCACGCGTTCACTGCCTTGAAGATCAGCAATGGTTCTGGAGACTTTCAAAATTCGGTCGTAGGCTCTTGCTGAAAGTCCTAATCGCTCCATGGCATTTTTAAGAAGTTCCTTTCCAGTCTCTGACAAGACACAATATTCATGAATCATTTTGGAGGTCATCTGAGCATTACAATGCACTCCAGCTGCTGCTTCATAGCGCTTTGCTTGCAATGCGCGAGCCGTAATGACGCGATCACGAATCGAACTACTTGGCTCTGACGACCGCTCTAACGTCAACTCACGGAACGGAACAGGCGTCACTTCAATGTGTATATCAATTCGATCCAACAACGGACCGCTAATTCGGTTCAGGTACTTCCCTACTACACCAGCAGCACACACGCATTCTTTTTCCGGATGATTGTAGTATCCACACGGACACGGATTCATCGAAGCGACCAGCATGAAACTTGAAGGAAATTCAATCGAAAATCGCGCTCGGGAAATTGTCACTTTTCGTTCTTCCAAAGGCTGACGCATTACTTCCAAAACCGTTCTTTTAAATTCCGGCAATTCATCGAGAAACAATACGCCGTTGTGCGACAACGAAATTTCACCGGGCTGTGGAAATACACCTCCACCCACGAGCGCAACGTCACTAATTGTATGATGTGGACTAC
>CANIAS010000086.1 GCA_947465495.1 Candidatus Pollutiaquabacter sp.
ATAATAAGAAGGGATGTAATTTGAACACTTGATAAATGAGCAGCTGAACTTACAAAGAGAAAATCAACCACCGAGTGGGATACGAGATACCACAATAGCGGAACCAACAGCGGAGAAACCCGGATGAGTGACTATGACCCATACTTGAGGCTGCCTTGTGATTTTTTTATTTTTTTGAAACTAACTACAACCTGCAACGGATTGGGTAGTGTCAACCAATCATTACGGAATTGTTTTCACTTTCAATTTAATTCACCGCCACCTTCACGCTTCTCACCTCATCCCCTGAAATCAGGATCACCTGGTAGAGACCCGGAGCGGGATGACCCAGATCGATAGGCATTTCGGTAGTATTGGCCGGTAAGATGGCTGAATGAATCAAACGGCCATCCATAGAATACACTTCCAACTTCGCATCTGCTTCAAGTGACATTGTATTCAATGTAAAAGTACCAGTATTCGGATTGGGATAGATGCCAAGCAACGCATGATCGTCATTACTGTCGCTCTCTTCCAGACGGGCATTGGAATACACTCGAATGTATTTTGTAGCTCGTGACCCATTCCCTTTACAATTGGAAGCAACTACCTGAAGAATTAACGATCCCGTGAATCCAGATGCCACCTGCAATTGAATGGTGTTAGTTCCTTGTCCACTGACGATGACAGCTCGTCGACTTGAAACGCTCCACGTGTAGTTTGTAGCTCCAGAAATAGCATTTACCGTATATGTACCGGATACAGCAGAGGCAACAGGACCTGTGATGGTCAAGCGGCCGGAAGGCACCGAAGTAATCGGAGTAATATTGAGCGTCTTCGCCAATCCCGCTCCGCATGCATTGACAGGCGCCACCGAGAGCTGACCGCCACGGAAGCGACTGGAGAATCGTACGGTAATCGTGTTTGTGGTGGAAGTTCCTGTTGCGCCGTATGGCAATGTCCAGCGGTAGGAGGAGGCTCCGGCAACTGTAGGAAGTGTATAGGTCACTGAACTGTTGAAGCATGTAGCGGCGGGCCCAGCAATACCTTGCACAGCTACGGGCACCCCGATATTCAACCGGAGGATATACATTTTGCAATTAATGATTACCGTATCCGTAATTGATTGCGTAAACGTGTGACCCGTCACCGGTGAACGATAAGGGCCGCAGGAAACAACACTTGTATCTGCCATTTGCACGGAAATGCAACCCTCGGCTGACGCAGGCATAACGCAGCCACGTTGCATAAGTTTCAACGAATGTGTCGTACACGTGGCCGTATCATACACTACTGCAGTTGTACTTTGGGTGTAGGTCGAATCCGTCCATGACCAATAATAGGAGCTAGTACAGCCATTACTTACTACATCATTCACCCATGCGCATCCGCAGAGTGAATCGATGGTGAGGTAGGGATTTAAAGCACAGGCGTCACAGACATCTCCCACACCATCCCCGTCCGAATCCAACTGATCACTGTTGGCTGTGGTGGGGCAATTATCATACGGCGGAAGCCAACTGTCATTGTCTGCATCAATAAAACGAGTGATTCGAATCGTTCCGTTTCCGGAATGACCGCCGGGTAGCTGCGTGATACCGTTGGTATTGGCGGCTAGGTCCAGATAAGAGCCGCCACCGCCGCCGCCACCGCCGCCGCTAGCACCACCACCACCGCCGCTGTAACCACCTCCGCCACCACCGCCGCCTTCATTCGTAGTTGACAGTCCCTGAGTAGGTTCTCCCCCTTGTCCTCCTCCACCAAAACCACCGAAGCCTTGAGTGCAAGTTTGAATAGCTATTACGTTATCACCCCCGTTATTACCGTTGCTATAGGCTTTACCGCCGCGACTTACCGTGTAAGGGTAACCATTTACGCTGCTGTTTACGTCCTGCCCATTGCTCAAATAACCACCCCCACCGGCTCCGCTACTATAATCGCTTAATGACGATCCACCCGATCCATTCACACCCCCGATAGCGGCAGCACTTCCACCAGATGTGTTGCCCGAAGTGCCGCTGTTGGAGATTACCCCCTCCACACCATTGTTGTTGGCTCCGGCTCCGCCACCCCCGCCTGCCATGATCAACAGGCGTTGCGAAGTACGAAGGAAAATACTGGATGCACCACCGCCACTAGCTCCCGAGGGTTTATTTGCACCACAAAAAACTGCGTTGCTGCCTAGAGCACCGGGTGCAGGAACCAATGAATCACCTGCCATTAAATAGAAGTACGCTTTGATTTGAGCTCCTGTACCACCCACGCCGCTACCCGCTGCTCCACCTTGTGCCCCGTTGGCCTCGAGTAAATACCAACCGGTTGACGGAATGACGTAATGCTGAAAACCAAACGGATAACCGGTAGCGGTTTCACCCTTGAACGTGAACAAGCCCTCGCTACAATCGGTGATACCGTTTCCATCCGTGTCCCAATCCGGTGTTGTGCAACCACAGCCTACCGTCGTTGTTTTAAAACGATTCTCCGGACAAACATCACATACATCTCCAACGCCGTCGCCATCCTGGTCAGACTGGTTTGTATTAGCAACGAATAAACAATTGTCAGTAGCATCCGCTACAGTATCCGCATCACCATCCGACAAGGGTCCCACGATGGAAACATAACCGTCACCATCATTGTCCCCGGCCAATTGTTGTAGCGATTCGGGGTGACCGGCATAATAGGAATATCCTCCCTCACCAGCATTTACATCTACATTTTGCGCGCCAGACATATACCACACACCACCGGGCAAACCACCAATATATCCTCCGCCACCGCCACCAGCGCCATCAGTTGCATGAGCAACAGTGGATATGGCAAAGGCCGCCCCGCCGCCTTGACCTCCACCACCCCATCCACCGACTCCGCCAAATCCGCAAGAATTAGCGGTTCCGGCTGCGGGTAAATTAGCGTTGTTCAAGTAATTGGAATAGGACTGCCCTGATGCACCCGCATAAGGATACGTGTTGTATGGATCAATTACATCGTGCGGATACAAGATTGAATCGCTTGCATTTCCTTCTAAACCGGACCCACTCGTATAAGAACCGCCTCCACCACCTGCAAACAGGATAGGCAGAATAGTGGACGAATTAATTTTTTGAACCACTCCCGAGGCACCACCGCCACCGCCGCCGTTCCAGTTATTGTTAGACATGCAACGCATACCGTCACCGCCGCGTTGGCCGGGTGATAGCACGAGCGTATCACCCGCATGAAAATAGGAATAGGTTTGAACAGAAGCGCCTTTACCCCCCGCCTGGCTACCGGATGATCCTCCTTTGGCTCCTTTCGCTTGTACTAAATAAGTTCCGTCGGTAAGGATCACGTACTGCTGAAAACCGTAATCTTGTCCACTCCACGAGAAAACTCCTTCCAGGCAATCGGTCACTCCATTGCTATTCACATCGTTTTCAGGCGTAGTACAGCCACACACACCCGGTTGCACTTTATAACGGTTTTGCGGACAACCATCCGACACATCTCCTACACCATCACCATCCGTATCCGACTGGTCAGGATTGGAAACTAGAGGGCTGTTATCCACGGGATCAACGAAGCCGTCGCCATCATAGTCGGTAAAAGGACCCAACACATAAACTACTCCTTCGCCTGGATTTACACCTTGCTGTTGTGTCAGGCCATTGGTGTTCGTGGCAGGATCAATATACGATCCGCCGCCGCCGCCACTATTTGATTCATTCGCACCGCCACCACCGCTATACCCGCCGCCACCGCCGCCGCCACCGTCGGTTTGGCTGAAGCCCGATCCGTCCGCCGGACCGCCTTCGCCGCCACCGCCCCAACCACCATCACCGCCGATGGTTCCGGAATTACCACCAAAGTTTCCTGAAATGTAGGCCTGTCCGCCATAGGAAAGAACCGTCTGGTTGTTACTCGAATTATGAGTGCCGCCATCTGTGAAATATCCGGCACCACCTGCACCACCGCGCGTATCGGAACCGATAGCACCACCATTGCCGGATGTTCCACCGGAACCGGCAGCAGATCCTCCATCAATACTGATGAGACCGGGCGAGCCATCGTAATTAACGCCTGCACCACCGCCACCGCCGGCCATCACCAAAAGGGTATTGCCCGCTGTCTGATTCACGACGGAAGAAGCTCCACCGCCACCACCACCACTGACATTATTACCATCATTCTGACCGGACTGACCAGCACCGCCAATGCCGATCTTCAATACATCACCGGCAGCGAGTTGCACCATGGTGCGCATGCGAGCACCCCATCCACCGACATGACTACCGGCGGAGCCGCCCTGACCGCCGCTGACGTCCAACAAGTACCAACCTGCAGCGGGAACTGTGAAATACGTGAACGAGTTTCCTTGAAATAAAGTAGGTGTGCACGGACCCGTTATCTGCGCCGATCCATTACCAGAATTCAAATTGCCAACCTGAGTTAAACCGGATGTATTCGCAATAGAGGCGATATACGATCCGCCACCACCGCCGCCACCGCTATTGTTATTGATACCGCCACCGCCGCCGCCACTCCAGCCACCGCCGCCGCCACCGCCACCATCCTGGTCATTGGTTAACAGCCCGGATTGTGCAGGGCCACCTTGGCCTCCGCCACCCCAACCACCACGACCACCAACACCATTGCTGGTGCCATTTCCAGTGCCGTCTGCGCCGGCGTTATTTCCATTCACATACGCATATCCTCCACGAGACAATAAAGTAATGCCGTCTGCATCGTAATGAGATCCACCGTTTCCGTAATAACCGGCGCCACCGGCACCGCCGCGATAGTCTTGATTAAGTCCTCCACCGCTACCATTAATCCCGCCTGCTCCAGCGGCTCCTCCACTGGGCGTATTACCTGAAGTTCCATCCGTGACGGTTTGTCCGCCGACACCATTATTCAAGGTTCCTGCTCCGCCGCCACCACCGGCTGCCAGCAAAGGAATTAACTGACTGCCTTGTACCAACACGATGGAAGAAGCGCCACCGCCGCCTCCACCGCTGAAATTATTTCCAACCGTACCGAGACCTTCCTGGCCCATCTCACCGACTCCGATTTGCAACACATCACCGGCTTGCAGCTGGAAATAGCCGCGCATCCATGCGCCATTACCGCCTTGTCCACTTCCCGCAGGACCGCCTTGCGCGCCTTTGGTCTCCAGCAGGTAGGTACCTGTTGTTGGAACAACATAATTTTGAAATGAATTACCGACGAAGGAATACGAATTATGGATGTAGGGAGGGGCCGGAGCTACGGATACCAGTGCTTGCTCAAGTACTATTGCGTCGACCGAATGAATCTGTGAAAAACCGGAAGTGCGTGCTTTGAACACGTGCTGCCAGATCGATTTATCGGCGGCGGAAAAAGCCGCAGGAAGCTGAACATTATTGAAAATCGTTTGGCCATGGACGGTCAGCGTCAGGCGGCTAGCGCTATCGATGTTGATGACCACAGGTACCTGACCGGCACCGCACCAACTCACGTCCGGTGAATAGGCCAACAACCCATTACTTCCCACCGTTACGCCGGGTTGAACCGCCGTGCTGTTATACAGCAAACGAATGCCTTGAGCGCCAGGAGCAGCCCCTCCTGAGAAAGCATCGAATCCGATCTTTAACTTGCTGCCGGTACCATATTCCGCGTACGGTGTAGCATCCGTAGCGCTTACATCATCACCAAAGCTGTAACTCAACCCGTCAGCGCCAATGCTGGCCGCCTTACTGGTTCCGATGGTGAAGGAAATTCGATACTTATCGGCATTAATCCCACTGGGACGAACCGTCATACCACCCAACTGATTGTACACATCCGGAGTCAGCTGCACCGGTCCACCGGTTAGTGAGGCTGCACCGGTCAGAAAAGCACCCGCAGTATTCGAGGTGAAATCGTTAGTATAATAAGTTTGCAAAGGCCCGTTTGCCAATTGAGCTTTAGCGAGTGTCACGGTAAGCAACACGACGAGTGCGGTGAGGAAGTTTCTGGTCTGTTTCATAGTTATTGGCGGTTGGTAGCTAGCGGTGAAGTCTGATGTAGGCTGTGATTCACCCGCTGGCTGGTTAATTCTGGATTTTAGATGTCAATACCGCGGTTTTTCCCTAAAATGGAATATTCAAATTTGACCTAATTTTAGGCTGTTGGCAATGCCATAAAAATGCCACATGTTTTAATTTTCTGTTTTTCAATGCATTCAATTGACTATGGCGTGCTTAAATCGTACATTTATAGCATTACCTTAAAATCTAGGAAGAAGAAAAAAATGAAAACTTCCATTCCAAAATCAATTTTAGTAGGTTTTTTTGTATTTAGTAGGCTAAGCCTTGCGCTAGCTTCAGAATCACAACTGATCAAGAAACTAAACCAAATTGAGTCCTACATCTACCAGGACCCATTGACCGCAAAAACAGAACTACTACACCTTTTACAAAAAAATCAACAGGCACCTGATACCGATAGGGCTAAGATTTACCTCAAACTAGGAACCACCCTAGGCATGACCAATAAGCTGGATTCAGGAATTTGGGCCGCAAAAGAAGCATTTCAGTTGTCTTCCGATCAAGGTCTTGAAAAGGCGGGATCGTTGAAATTGCTTGCCACGCTGTACCGATTGCAAGGCGACTTCAGCACGGCTGAATCGATGATAAAAAATAGCTTGGAACTAAACGACCGGCTCTGGAAAAACAGTTACATGAAAGCGGTCACCTTGCAGGAATATGCCAGCTTATGTCTCGACCAATACAATTATTTAAAGGCGACCACCTTGTACCTTGAGGCCTTGAAAATAACAACAACCTCGGAATTTATTGATCCACAGGGCAACTATATTGCCAACAAGATTCGCGTGAACTTAGCCGAAGCGTATTTAGCTTCCGGAAACTATCCTTTTGCCATTAGCGAATTCACCACTGCATTGCCCAAACTGAATTCATCAAATGATTTAGAGGGATTATTACGAGCAGGCATACAGCTAGCTGATGCCTACATCCATTCTGGACAGAACAGATCTGCCGATAGTTTATTGGAAAAACTTGTACCTATAGCGATTAAAATCGAAAACGAAGAACTCCAATCGTACATCCTTTTGAAACAAGGAGCTTCACAGGCATCACGTGGAGCATTCAGCAAATCAATTCCATATTACCGCAGATCATATGAACTTATGATAAGGAACAAATCCCCTTTTATTTTGGAATGTGTCAATAATTATCTGCTAGCATTGAGTAAAGTAAGCAACAGTGAAGAAGCAATGAACATTATATCCAACGAGTTCGTAAAAACTGCTCTTGTAAACAGCCTTCCTGCCGACCGACTAGCTTACAAAAAAGTAGCCATCCGCTTTCTGCATCAGAAACTCTCTTCGATTGAGATCTACAACTATTACCAAGAAATACTTCAACTGGTCGATATCGTAAACACAAAAAATCAACAACGCTCGGCCACAGAGTTACAAGCGAAATATCAATTCGAAAAACAACACGAATCAGAACGCATGTTATTGTCGGAAAATGACATGTTGAGACAAAAGGCCAACTACAAACGCTTCCAACTGATTTTTATAGTAGCAATCGCAACGCTCTTCCTGATTATTTTGGCCCTTTCGATGATGCGTCAACGACAACGTTCAAAAATACAGGAAAAAGAACTTGCATACCAATTAGATCGCGCCGAATGGATGGAACGTGAAAAAGTCTTTAGAGATCAAATGATCCTTCAGCAAAGAATGATATTAGCCAGTAACATTTCCGACAATGATACGCTTAAAATGCGATTGGATGAATTAGTGAAAGAAAAAGAGGAAAACCGACGAGTGGCTATGCTCGAACAGCTGGATCAGTTAAAGGATAAAAAAATCACCATGGAATTCATGATGACACAATTTGCTGCTGCCCATCCCACTTTTGCTTCTAAACTATTAAACACCTACCCAAAACTCAGTCAAGCCGATATACAGTTCTGTACGTTATTTAGAATGAGCCTTACCACAAAAGAGATCTCTGCATTGCTCAACATTGAACCGCGTAGCATCTATGCTAAAAAATACCGCATCGTGGAAAAGATGGGACTAACCGAAGGCAGC
>CANIAS010000087.1 GCA_947465495.1 Candidatus Pollutiaquabacter sp.
AGGAAAATTAATTTCAACGCTATTTACCTTTATCATTGTATTGATTGGATGGGTATTTTTTCGGTTAGATTCCTTTCAGGATGCAATAAAAGTTATCAAGAAGTTATTCGAATTTCATGTCAGTTCGGTGGCTTGGTATGATTACCGTGAATTTTTTGTTATGGCTGTATTTGCAGTCATCTTCTCCTTTTTTACGTGTTTTAATAAAGGGAAAAATATTCAGCAAAATATTTACTATTCTATTTATTCGGCTCGCACTAGTGTGTTCATTGCATTCCTTTCCGCTGTACTATTTATCCTGTGCGTCGGACGAATAACTACCACCGGTTTTAATCCTTTCATTTATTTCAGATTCTAAAAAAATGAAAGAAGCCAAACTCAAAAAGTGGACGGTAATACTGATTCAAGCTCTGTTGATCTTGCCACTGGTTCAACGCAAGACTTCATTGTTTGATATTGCCCCGTTGAAAGGGGCTATTGTTCAAGAGTCGAATGTCTTTTTTACTTGGACCGGATGGTACGATGAGTCGTATCAACATGGAAAAGAGAAATATATCAATCAGCAATTTGGATTCAGGAATACCTTGGTTCGATTGAATAATCAAATAGATTTTTCTGTTTTTAATAAAGCGAATGCAAATGGAGTAGTTGTTGGAAAGCAAAATTATTTGTACGAAGAAAACTACATCCGTGATTTTAAAGGAGCGAACTTCATTGGTAGGGAACGAATTCGTGAAGTCGTGAACAGGTTGGTTTCCATTGACAGTGTTTTTCGTAAACTTAATAAGACATTGCTAGTAGTGTTTGCTCCGGGTAAAGCAAGTTTCTATCCGGAGTTTATTCCTGACCGATATCTCCAAGTAAACGATTCCACTAATTTCAAGAGTTATCGAGAAGCTATTGCCACTTCCGGGATATCCTATATTGACTTTAATACGTATTTCTGTCAGCAAAAGAATCGGGGTCCATTTTTACTGTATCCTAAAACAGGTATTCATTGGAGTGATTATGGCTCCTTGCTTGCTGTTGATTCAATCAGTCGGTTACTGGGATCATTACGTGGCTACGATCCAGTTCAGATGTATTGGGATGAGTATATTCAAAAAGACAGTGTTAGTATGATTGATGGAGATATCGAATCAGGAATGAATCTGCTGTTTGAAATCAGTAAACCGAGGTTGCGTTACCCCATTGTTCAGTATGATGAAGCAGGCAAATACCGCCCATCGTTGATCAATATCGGAGATAGTTTTTATTGGAATATTTATAGTAAGGATGTAGCCAATAAACTATTCAATCATGCTGGATTTGGTTATTATTTTAAAGATATTTATTCGCCACTGCTAACTACAAATACGGATGTCGATGAAGTCGATGTTAAGTCGCTCATTGATCAATACGAAGTGGTAATGCTACTTTATACTGAAGCTACCATGGAGCGATTCCCCGATAGTTTTGATAAAATTGTTTACGATTTGTATTGTACGGAATTGTCGGATACCGCTATTTATCAATCTCGACTAAAAGCTATTGAAGATCAAATTCGTAATGAACCAACTTGGCTGAATAAAGTTAAAGAAAAGGCGAAGAAAAAAAACCGATCGGTGGAGGAAATGATCCGTCTCGATGCACTATTCGTGCTTCGAACGTCAAATCAGTAATTAATTATATCTTTTGGGATAATAGCGTTCAATGTTTACTTCTGGCAGTAATGGATGATTCATCACTAAATGTTCTGCCAAATGTCTTGAAAAATATGGGGCCAGAGTGCTGCCTTTGCTGCCAAGTCCGTTGAATATGTACCAGTTTTCATGCATAGGATGAACACCCAGGAATGGTCGTCTTTCTTTCCCCACCGGACGAATACCTGCCTGTTGATGGATAATTTCAAAATCAACGTCTAAGGTCTTGCTGATTTTTTCAATCAGTTCTGTTTTTGCTTCCTGTGTAGTATTTGTGTCTAATTGAACCCAGCTATACGTGGATCCTACTTTGAAACATGAGTCACCAATTGGAATGAAAAATATACCATGGACTACTATAGCATCATTAGGTAGGGCAGGGATTTTTACTGTAAGGATTTCACCCTTGGCTAAATCGAATGGTAGCCAGTTCCAGGCAGGGTTAAATCGGATAGAACTTCCTTCGCAAAAAACTATCCTCTCAGCAATAAAATCATGATCCTTTTGGAATTCTTGGGCAGACTCTTTGCTGTTGATTTTCGCTGATAGATTGATTAATGTTTGATTGGATTTCCATAAATCACTGAAGTGTTTTATCAACTTTGCCAGGTCGACCCATCCTCCTTGCTTTACACGAATTAATCGAAGGTGTTGCTGAAGGATTTTTTCATAGCCCTTTACGGATTCGTTTGAAATGAATGCTTCCACGGATGCTTCGGACATTCTGCCATTCCAATCATTTAATGTTTTAGCATCGGTAATCATTTCCAATGAGTCCATAGGATGAAAGAACTTTTTGTTACATTCTTTCTCTAATTCGCTGTAAAAATCCGCTGCAAAAGGAAATAATTCTTCAGCCATCCAACTCTTGACGATGCGCCGTCCTGTAATTGGGTGCATCAATCCTGCCGCTACCAGCGACGATGATTCAAGGTGGTTATTATCGCTAACGATGACACTCTTTCCAAGTCGTTGCAACGATAGGGTCAATGAAGTTCCCGCAATCCCTTGACCTATGACCCAATAATCAAAGTGTCTCATTATGGTTTTGCGCCGGTGTATGCTACTAAGGCAATACGTTTGCCGGTAGGGTCAACAACAATGCGATAAAAATCGTTGATTACCGGTCGAAAATCTACTTGTTGATGCCAATAGGTTTCGCCGGTGCGCCAGGTATATAATTTTCCGTCATGGCCCATTAATAATGTTCCATCCGCTAATATTTCGAAATCTTCACTTCCTGGAATCACAGCAACTACTGGTTCAATCTTCCTACTGATAATATTCATTCTGCGGATCATGATTTGAGTAGTATCTGTCTTATCGACAAATAAGAGTTCGTTTCGTTTCAGGTCGGATTTCAGACATCTTCCTATGGATGTGTTGTATACTTTCTTTTCACCGGAAAAAATGTTTAATACTTGTAAGGAATTTGTTGGTCCGAGCACGAACATGGCAATAAGTGAATCGGATAGCCAGGAATAATAGCCGATAGAATCAGAGTTGTAAACGTTTTTAGCGACGCGTGGATCCGCTAATGGGATAAGGTAGAAGCGTTGTCCGCTATCAGCATCAACACGCACTACAGACAAATACTCTTTATATGGTGTAAGCCGCGGTGAATATTCGCTTTCTGTTGTTTTTGTGAAACGATTAACCGTGTGTTTTACGAGGTCGCAATTGTATATATCCGATTGCGTAGTGTCTTTATTAATTGAAACAAAGTAAAAGCTAAGTCCGTCCTGGCTAAATGTAGGCTGGTTATCGTACCCTTTTCGACGTGTCATATTGACGGGTGTTGAAAAGGAAAGTTTTGTTCCTTCGTACGTTATTTCGCTGATGAAAATGTCGGTGTCAGGAAGTTGCCCAATGACAGAATTCCAGCACATGGCGATACAAAAGAATAGCAATCCTTTTTTCATGGCGTCAGTTTTCGTTCTAGTTGATTGACTTTACGATTAATCATGGGTACGGTTAATTCAATGCTGTCTATACCAGTAGATACGAACGTTTCTTGGTGACGGTATCCGCGTATCTGCGCCTTTTTGCCTACTTCAAAGGATAACGTATGAATAGAGTCCAACGGACCGTTAAAGTCTAAATCTCGTGCAAGGGTTTGGTGGAATATCCCTTTCTTCACAATGAGTTTATATTTGAGTGTGACACTTGCATGACTCCAGGAATTCTGTTGCTCCAGAAAATGAGCGCCATTTACTTGAAAGGTTTTTCCTAAGGTATCTGTGTAATGTGTAGTCAACAGGAAATTAACTAGCATGGATGGCGAAAAAATAAATAGGGGAAAGGTTAGTGCGAAAATGCTTAGGTACACGCGTAGTAGTAAAGGGATTGAAATTCGCCACACTAATCCGGTCAGGCATACGCCAGAACAGATATACAGCATAAAGGTAAAATTGGGTGAACTGACGGGGTCTGTTTCATTACGCAGGATACTAAAGAGAACAAAGAGTAACAGCGTAAGTCCATGCAAGCCACAGAGCACTAAGAATTTGGCAGTGGTCATTTTTTTGCCAATGATCATGAGTGCCAAGGCAATAATAACACTGGCGATGTAGCAAACGATGGACAGGTAGAAGACCATGTAAATTTTGTGGATGGAATGGCAAATCTAATCAACCCACGGCACAAACGGAAGCACTAGGAACGAATCGCATTGTCGATCAAGCGAAATCCTTTTCCATGGATGTTGATGATATCCAACGTTGGATCATCCTTTAAGTACTTCCGAAGCTTCGTTATAAAGACGTCCATGCTGCGGGCATTGAAGTAATTATCATCTCCCCAGATGTCAATTAGCGCTTTTTGTCTGGGTAGTAATTCGTTTTTGAAGATGCAAAGTAGTCGAAGTAAGTCGGCTTCTTTGGGTGATAATTTGCTCGTATCTCCGTCAACAGTAATTTGTCGGTGGTCGTAATTGAAATGGAATTTGCCAATGGTAAATTCCTTCTTCGCGTGGTCATGGCTTTTATCACCACTACGTTTCAGAATAGCTTTTAGCTTATAGAGCAATACTTCCGAATCGAATGGCTTGGTGATATAATCATCTGCACCTACTTGGAATCCTGAAAGCATGTCTTCCTTCATTGATTTAGCAGTTAAGAAGATAATAGGAATGCCTGAGTCTTTTTCCCGTATGTCTTTGGCTAGTGTAAATCCATCTTTTTTAGGCATCATGACATCCAATAGACAGAGGTCATAGGTTCCAGTAATGAATTGGTCGTATGCCTCGAAACCGTCAACGCACAACTTTACGTCGTAATCATTCAATTCAAGGTAGTTTTTCAGTACGGATCCGAAATTCGGATCGTCTTCTGCCAGCAAGATTTTAGGTTTTGGAATAATCATGGTTATAGAGAAGTTGATAAAGGTACATGGAATTCAAATGTGCTTCCTTTTCCAGGTTCGCTTTGAACCTGAATCCAGCCATTGTGTTTTTTTAAGATGATGTCTACATAGCTGAGTCCAAGTCCGAATCCTTTTATGTTGTGGATGTTCCCAGTGGGTACGCGGTAGAATTTCTCAAAAATACGCTTTTGAGTTTCGCGTGTCATGCCGATGCCCTGGTCCTTAACGCGTACAGATATTCCGGTGGAATCAGCAACAGTTTCAATATGAATCACCGGACGATCCACCGAATATTTATTCGCATTGTCAAGCAGGTTAAAAATAATGTTCGATAGATGGACAGGATCGCCAAAGACCATCGCGTTATTGGCGAGTAAATCCTTGGTCAAGGTTCCATTTCGGCTTTCTACCTGGATCCGAAGCTGTTCTATTGCATGGTCAATGAGTTGATGCAAATCCACCGTTTCTTTACGGAGTTCTAATTCCTGTTTGTCAATCTGAGCCATCTGTAAAACCCGTTCCACTTGATTGTTCATTCGGCGATTTTCTTCTCGGATAATACGGGTGAAGTATTCAAATTTTGATGGGTCTGCAATTGCTTTTGGATTTCGCAAGGAGTCTACTGCCAGCGAAATCGTCGCTATGGGAGTCTTGAACTCGTGCGTCATATTATTGATGAAATCAGTTTTTATATCCGATAATTTTTTTTGACGAAGAATAACTTGAATGGTATAGGCAAAACCAAAGATGAGGACGAACGTTAGCACGGCAGAACTCAAGAGCATGAACCACATTGAATCCAGGAAATAACGTAAGGTGTCTTTAAAACGTACAAACAGATAGTCCGGTCGAGCAACCACATCGTGCGGAAATAGAATAATCTTATAAGGTGATGTCAATAAGGAGGAATCGGATTTTACAGTATTCGAATATAAGATGGAACCATTCATAGAACTTACTACGCCATATTGAAACGGTAACTCAATGCTATTATTTTTAAGTTCGTTTTTTATAATTGAGTCTAGGTCGACTTTATTTATTCGGTCCAGCACGTCTTTGTCGGAGCCTACGAATTCAATGGCCATCTTTTTCATTACTTCATTCAGCTTTGAAAGTCGCGACTTGATTCGTTCTTCGTTCTGACGAATGACTACTTCTGCCGAATCGCCATAGATGCGGGTGATTTGAGATGATTCGATGGTTCTTTTAGAAATGGAATCTGTCTGAACAATATTTCTTCGTTGTACACGCAGAAAGGAGCGCTGCCTGTCCTGTTGTGGTAGAGTGATATTTCGTCCTTGTTTTTCAGCAGTCTCTGGCCACGGTCCGGAGTTTGAAGTTGGTTCGGAAGCTGTTTCAATGATGGTGTCGCGCACTTGATAAACGTCTGCATTCATCGTGTCCGACAGCATCATCTCAGAAATCGAATCCGGATTGATACTGAAAAGTCTATTTTGAAGGATTTTTGCCGCCTCTTTAGTTTCGATGCGGTCAACAACGGAGCTGAGTGCGTGATTGACCGCCTGATCGAATTGCTGTTCTTTAAGCTGGAAGTCATCGCGAATCCATTTGATCTGTAACGCGATGATTCCGGCAAGTGCCAAACTCATCAAGACGATAATCCATCTAATTTTGCGACGATCCATGTACTACAAATTTACACTTTATGCCTGCGAGTAAATCAGCTTTAACCATCTTTTAACAATGATTAACCACTTTTTAACCCTGCATGGTACTGGTCGATTGTAATCTTGCAGGTATAAATTCAAATCATATGGTACGAAATCGATCTATGGAGCACTGGATTACTTTATTTGTACTGATTATTTCCATGATCATGTTCAGTATGGTGCTGGTACTGGTCTGAAAATTTATTTTACAAAAGAGACGAAACTATTCTTTTGGAAGCTGAATAGTAAGACGTGCCTAGAGTGCTATTTATTTTGTAAAGCTCCGTCGGTAAGGATACGTTTTGCTTGCGCATAATGCCTTTCGGTATGTCCTACAATCATTTCCAATGCATCAGGTAAGCTGATAGTAATAAGATTGGAAACAGGAGAGCAAATCACTAGCTGTTTATTGTTTTCGGTGAAAAGTGTCTGGATGCGGTTTTCCATTACATCCAAATGGGTAATGAATTCACTACAGATAGTCAATGGAATTGAATATAGGCTAGGCTGGAATAGGCGAGGAGCTTTGAATGGTTTGATAATAGTAGGCCCTAGCTGAGCTTTCATGTTCTTGCCAATGGATTTTGTGAAAGGGGATTTTCGTTCCCAAAAACTGGCGCTGTATTTTTCAGAAGTTAATCGATCGAACGCAGGATAGTAACTCTCGTTCGTGCGAATTATGTGTTGAAGGCATTGTGCGATACTCCACGACGAGGCACTGGGCTTATAATTTATTTGTTGTTCGTTTAGCCCAGTGAAATGAAGATTTGCATCATGACGAATACTGTTAATTTTTTTTATGAGTTCGGTAGCAGTCATGGTTGTTGTTGTCATTAGAAAAGTTCTTTCAGGAATTTCTTATCCAATTTTTGTTTCAACTCAAATGGATATCGCTTCCGGAAGATTAGTTTACGCACAGTGACAGTTCCTTTGGTGGTGGCAATTACTGGAGTATTTCCGAAAAGCAAGGAGATGCCAGCGGGTAATAATCGCGATAATTCGGTCATACTTGATGTCATCGAGCAGGGGATACGTATGCTGGTATCAGCCCTCAATCGAAACGAATGTTTCAACTGTACGCTACCTATTTTACGGTCGTCCAGTAATAATTCAGCTTCTGTAGCTTCCACTGTACAGCCCCAGTTGTTTGGATTATCCACCAGCAACTCCATGGATATAACGGTCTCTTTGCCAATTTTATCGGCACTGAAATTTCCTATTTCCAGAATCTGCACCTGACGTTCGGTAA
>CANIAS010000088.1 GCA_947465495.1 Candidatus Pollutiaquabacter sp.
AAAAAAAATAAGTTTTTTGGCGAATGAGCCCAAACGGGTGGTGAACAAACTTGAAAATCCTAACGGAAAAAGAGAATTGCGGCGATCTGCTTATAACAATCATCCCAGCATCACCTGCAAAACAACCAGTTACAAAATTTGAGCGAATGGCAGAATCGCAGTCACATTGTCACTTAACAATATTCGTGCCTATTGTTTATTAAAAATAAAAATAAATCCAGGAATTTCAAGATGCTCTCTATCAAGGATTGTGCCAATTGACACATCGTTTCCAGTGTGTCAATTTTAAAAACCTACGTTAGCTCCCACCTGGAAAGTAGTTCGCTGTCCCCGAAAATAGGGCTGGGAATAGGTCGGATCCATGGAACCGGAGTGGTCGGAAAGTGTAAGCCCGGCAAAGACCCAAGCCCCCACCACAGGTTGGTACCGCACCCGGAATTCCACGTCGGAGGCCTCCCAAAGTACCTCGCTCAGGTAGGGCAACCCCTTCCCAGATGAGGCGGTTCCGGACTGGCCTGAATAGGGATACTCCTCCCCTTTTTGGGAGGCTGTGTAAGAGACCTCCGCCCATACCGTAGCCAATGGTTTATACCCCAGGGATACATACAATTCCTGGCTATTATCGCCCAGATAATGCCCCATGTTGAAACTACTGCTTGCAAAATCGGCCGTACTTATATAGTGTCGGTAGGTAAGTGGTCGGGTGATAGTAAACTCAGCTGTCAAAAACAGGTTCTCCACAAAGAGGTTGCTCATCCGCCCACCCGCTTTCAGTGACAGGAAATTGGACTGCTTGTCCTTGTCAAAAGCATCCCCTAAAGCCACCTCATCCACAAATAGCGATCCGTAGAGATGCAGGTTTCGGATGTTCCGACTCGAGACATTAATGAACAATTGCGAGTTTTCCCCTAGCTGATTACCCAGGTTGGAATACCCATTCAATGAACGGTCAACCGACTTGTAGAATAGAAAAGGAATGAAATAGGCCAGGTTGGGGTTCTCATCACTATATATAATGGAATTACCCACCGAAAACCGAAAATTATGGAACGGCTGAAAGGTAAAGAGGTTGGCGGCCATGTATTTTGGACGAAGCACCAGGCGGTTGGAGGTACCATTCGAATAGATGCGGGCACTGTCCACCACATCCGATTTCAACCAGGCATGGAGATAGTTGAATTCAAACCAGCGACATGGAGCCATCTGAAATTTCAAGGCTGGAAATACTGGTGCCCGACCGGAAAGAATGTTGCCGCCGTGGTAATTATCGCCCCAGGCAACTTGATCCATGGCTGCACCCACACTCCCCCACTTCCATCGGTAATTAATCGAACCTCGGGTTTCGTCATAATCCCCGCCACCATCGCTATTGGGTTTGTAGTTGGATGTCTGGAATTGGTTCAGGTAACTGGGACTGGTAAGGCGGCTGCTTTCATGCTGATCGCGAAGAGAGGCCGAAAAACTGAGATGGTCACCCACCTGGCCATACACCTCTGCCCCGCCCCATCGACGGTAAAATGATCCGCTATCGTTGGACCAGTAACTATACCCAAGAATCGGAGATGCATCGAAAAGGAACAACGTATCTTGATACACATACCTAAACCATTCCAGCTTTGCGGTATGGTAATCACCGGAAGGCAGTGACCGGACGTATACTTTCGCATAGCGCTCCAGCGAATGTTGCTGCCGTTGGTTTAATAGTTCTTTATGTCCTCCTGCCTCCACCAACAATTCGGCAATTAATTCACGAGAATAGGGCTTTACAGCGGAATTGAGCTCGACCGCACCACTATTGGCTAATTCGTCCAGAAAGTCGTACAAGTCGGCATTTGCCAAATGTTGGGAATTTGCCGTTTTAGCAACTAACAGCAAAAGCAAAGCAAAAAGGAGTTTGCGCATGGAGCGAATTTGAACCGCTTTGCACCATCGTTACATATACGTATACCTATATATATAGTCAATAGGGCAAAAGACTACGTTTTCGGAGTCATACGACCAGGTCTTAAAAAAGTTAGATGGAGCAATTTATCATTGGTGAGCACTATCATGAAACTGTCATTTATCCTAATAGTGAAACTACCCATAACGTATTCCGTATTTGGGAGTAAACAATCCTACCAATGCATGACTTACATCCTATGAATTCAAAAATATTTTTTGGAGAGAGGCGATGCAACACTATATTGCACCCGTCTAAACGCAGTGTTTTTTTAGCTTCAATTTGAACTAAGAGCAAGTTCCGAAGTGAGCTATCCTTTTTTGAAGCACTGCACTAAGTCACCGGTAATGGAGTCCTTATCCTTGCGATGAGAAATGAAAAAACAGGGCACTAGCAACGATACCAACCGCAAAATGCACATTCGATTTCAAAACGAGACTTCGATTGAAGGAAGCGGTGCGCTTGCGTCCTCCATTCGTCCCCTCAAAAGGAAACGTCGACCCTCCCGCCCACATCTTGAGAAGATTGGGGGAATGGACAAGCAAGTGCGTGATTTCATTTCCAGCTATGTTCAACTCGACCACAAGCGACTACAACTAGTACGCACTTCGAATAGCGAGATTCTTCAATCGGATACCCCATCCGTTTCTATCGTCAATTTAAAACGACTAAACGACGTACGGGACCTGAACCATTTTCTTTACCATACTAACCAGCAGCTGGAGTCAGACGGTATATTCATTGGCTGTGTAGAAACAAAATATTTTCGCAAGAAAAGAATTCTAAAAAAATATCCGTTTGGCGTTAATTATAGTTTGGTTTTCGCAGACTACGTCTTTAAGCGAGTACTGCCGAAGCTACCGGTGAGTCGTGAGATTTATCGAACAATTTCCCGTGATCGCGACAAGGCCATGTCGAAAACGGAAGCGCTTGGTCGGATTTTCGCAGCAGGTTTTCAGGTAATCGACCACAAAGTGATTGGCGGTTTACTATACATTGTTGCACGAAAAGTCAAAGCCCCATTGTTTGATCATGAAAAACGATACGGTTTGATTTTTCGCATGCGTCGACAAGGAAAAAACGGAAAGCCCATTCATGTTTTCAAATTGCGCACCATGCATTCATATTCTGAATTCATTCAGCAATATGTCTACGAGCAAAACAACCTGGCTGAAGGCGGAAAATTAAAAAATGATTTCAGGGTCTCTCCTTGGGGGCGAATTGTCCGCAAGTATTGGCTGGATGAACTCCCGATGCTACTCAACCTACTCACCGGAGAATTGAAATTGGTGGGAGTACGTCCCTTATCAGCACACTACCTATCCCTTTACTCGGACGAGTTGAAGCAACTTCGCCTGCAGCACAAGCCTGGATTGATACCTCCTTTTTATGCAGATATGCCTAAGACCATCGAGGAAATCCAGGATTCGGAAATGCGCTACTTGCAAGCACACGCTAAGCAACCATTTTTGACCGACGTCCAATACTTGGCAAAAGCATTTTGGAATATTGTAGTCCGTCGTGCTCGTTCCAAGTAAAAACGCTTATCCGTTTGAAGCTGCCAAGAGTAGCTCCGTAAAATAAGCAGCGCAATCAATTTTATCCGAAAGCATTCGATCCAAATTTACGTGCATCATTTTTTTAGACCCGGCAAGGTCCTTTGTCAAGGCAACCACTGTATCGAAAAGTTTTCCTGCTTCATTGGTCCGAATGCCGTAGGAGAGGCCATATTTTTCGAGGTCCCGCAAATAGCTTATTTCACCCACAAAGTCATTAAATCGAATTGATGGGGTTCCGAGTACTGCCGCTTCGGCCGCCATTGTTTGGCTATCCCCGATATATATGGAAGCGAATGCTAACGCATGGTGAATATCTAATGGATCAATTTGAATACGATACGGCTCAAACTCCGGCTCTAACGGCCTCTCCGAGGTAATGTAGATTTGACCGAACGGAGTCAACATGTCGACTAATTTAGCGGCAATGTCACGAGTGATTCCTCCCCGACCTGCATCGTGATGGGCGGTCAGACTGGCAAACCGCAGTATGAAATAGGGTTTATCCGTCTCCAGTTTGACAATTCGATGTCGATCTGGGGTAAAGTGGGCCGGATGCAGGTAGGCCAATTCATGATAACCGCTGTATGCAATTTTCTTTTTGATCCAGCGACCGACACCGCAAGAATCAGGCGCCACAATGTGAGTAGCAAATGGGTATGCGAGTTTAGCAAATAGCGGAACGACTTCTGCGTCATCCTCATTGAAAACAAACGATGGGATACCGGTGAGCTTACCAACATGAGCAATTTCTGCCGAGGTTCCAGCCATCACGTGCGGCTTTACCTTTCGGACCATTTTATATAATTCCCAATCCCGCTTCAATAATTTCCAGGCAATAGCCAATTTATTATCGGCCCGACCTTCGCGATTAATGTTGGTGTACGCCCACCCTTGCCTTCTCACCAAATCCTCGAGTATATCCTTCTTCTTTATGAGAATGGTCACTTCGTGGCCAGCGGACTTGAGGTTACCGATGACGATGCGGAAGAGATGAAAGTGGGCCGGATGTCCGAGATAGAAAAGGAAACGCATCGTGGAGTGATTCGAACGAAGTATTCATGACTTCCATGAAAGGCAGCAACGAAAGGTACGGCATTTCAGCATTCATTGGACTTCATTTCCATTAACTCCTGCAACTCGGTCAAGGCCACCAACATCCAAGCATTGGACCAACGCATGTAGGGTATACGATGGGTGAAAGCAGGATACTTCCGATAATAGAAGTAGCCTCTTTTCGAATTGTACAAATGATGAAGGGTCCAACGTGCAATCGTTTCGGCGAAGGAAGCGTGGGAGCTTGCCAACAATCTACCGCCGGACTTCGATGACCTTTCGGCGGCGAGCGACTGCCTACAATATGTCAGGATGCCTTGCGCCTGATTGTGGATATCGACAGGATATTGTTGCGGAAACCTAAAAAGACTTTGTCCACTTTCCAAAAACTGGCAGGTCCGATAAAATTCCAAGCCGTTGCGAATTGCCTCCTCACCACCCTGCAACTCGGTTCCGGTCAGCTGTTGAATATAGGTCAATGAATCGATGACATATCCTTGATGAAAGTCGACCTGTGCCCGCTCCTTTCCTGTTTTATCATCCAGTGAATAATTCCAACGTCCATCGTCGTGTTGACGCGCGATGACAAATCGAGCAGCGTCCAGCGCCTTGCTTTTCAAACTTTCATCACCGGTAATGGAATAGCAACGAGCGAGGGTTTCGGCCGCTAGTAAACTTGCGTTGTAACAGCAATCCTTTTTGAACGGCGTATAGCTGATGCAAACACCGGTTTGGTCGACCGTATCTGGAAGATCTTTTAAGATGAAATCTTTCGACGATAGCACCAAATTCAAGGCAGCGGGATCGTTGGTCAGACGGTAATAGGCATAAATTCCTTTCACCACGAATGCTGTAACAACTCCACTCGGCGCATATGGAGGAAGATACTTGCCCGGACTTGCCCATGCGAAGTTATACCCCCAGCACGCACCGTTAAAACCCTTGGAAACGTGATCGCGCAGAAATCCGAATAAATATTCCATGGCTCCGGAATAATCTTCACGAGGATGTTGAGCCTGCAAGGTCGCATACGCATAAAGCAGCAGTCCGGCACCTTTGGGATTCATGGCCTTATGTATTCCGAGCAGCGGGCGCAGGTTGATGGGATTACGTTTATGCAGCTGAGTCGCTACAGCAGCTGCATAGGTCCCGAAAAAACGAAATGGAATCGGACTAGTCAAAATATCGTAGGGATCATACCCGGCAAAATGCTCAGACGCTATATAGTCTTGCAGTTTTTTTAGCGGTATGTCGTAATTGGTTCCCACGTCAGATTATTGCCAACAAATTAAGGTCTACTTCTAAAATCTCTTGAGCTCTGAATTAAAACTCGCTTAGACTTTCACCACCGCTCCTTTCATGGCGATGGATTCCAGCACTGCAAAAGTAGCTCTAGTTACCAAATCGATTTCATCGAATGAAATTGGAGTGGGCTGTCCGGTGCGTATGGAGTCGAGGAAGGCACGAATACCTGCAGCATGTCCTTTATCCTGTGCAATTGTTTCTTTGCGTGTGCTCTTTCCATAGATGGTGAGCGTTTTGAAATCCTCTATTACAGATACCATCCCACGTCCAAAAATTTCCAATTGTTCTTTGGGTAAGTGTGCATTGCCATTGGAGAAATAATTGATCGAAGCGACACTTCCATTGGCAAATTGCAATTGGATAACCACTGTATCTTGTTTATTTCCTGGCACCTCCAGGGAGGTCGCTGCTAGGTGTGTAACCGGCGCGCCGGCCAGAAATAGGCACAGATCAATAAAATGACATACTTCACCAACAATACGCCCCCCACCAATCTTGGGATCGTGGGCCCAGTGTTCGGGCGGGAGTATACCAGCATTGATGCGGTAATTAATGGCTACAGGTCCACCGGTTGCATGCTGTTGTTTGACTTTCCGTGTGAGTGGTGCAAATCGGCGATTAAACCCAACCATCAGTCTAACATTGGTCTGGTTATAATTCTCGCGAATTATTTCGAGCTCTTCCGGCAGCAAGCAGAGAGGCTTTTCTACAAACACATGCTTACCCGCTTTCAGGGCATTCACCACATACGCAGCATGAGAGTCGTGACGAGTAGCGATAAAAATGGTATTGAGTCGCTTATCCTGGAATACCTCATCAGCCGAACCGGTAACTGTTGCAAACCCGTATTTGTCACCCATGTTCCGGGCGTTGTTTGGGCGTGCTGTTGCCAATGCAACCATGCCCGCATGGCCCTTGATGGCAGGCAGCAGGAAATTCTGCGCAAAGGATCCAGCGCCTATTAGACCAATATTGGGGTTACTTACATCAACTTGAATATTGCGGATCTGTACCTGAGCTGACAATTGTTTTGTGATATCGTAGGATAAAACAATCCCCATAAACGGCGAAGTCCGTTGAAGGATCATGTCGTAGGCTTTAGGTGCCTCCTTAAATTCAAAGGTATGCGTAAGTAAGGTATCCAACTTGAGCTTTCGTTCGGACAATAACGCCACGAAGGCCTGCATGTTCCGGTTTTCTGTCCAGCGCACATAGGCATACGGATAATCTATTCCCTCCTCTTCATACTCGCGATCGTACCGACCTGGCCCATACGAACTCGACATTCGTAGGTCTAATTCTTTTTTAAAATAGTTTGCACGCTTAAAACCTGTAGGCACAGCACCCACCACCACGACCTTTCCTTTTTTACGCGTAATCTCCCCTGCCAGATCAACTGGATCTGTTGAATCAGTACCAGCAGTTATGATCACAGCATCCACCCCATAACCGCCTGTAATTTCCATGAGTTCCGCCTCAAGGGTCTCCCGCTGACGGGAAAAGGCCGCATCTGCTCCATTCTTTATTGCCAAATCAACCACGCGTTGGTCGACGTCGATTCCATAGGCTTTGACGCCGGAGGCTTGTAGCAGCTGTATGGTTAGTTGGCCGAGCAACCCTAATCCAATGACTGCACAATTTTCACCCAGGCGTAAGTCTGCCTGCCGGACACCTTGTAAGGCTACTGATCCAAGAGTGGTAAAAGCAGCAAATTCAAAAGGCACCTCGGGGTCCAGTTTGACGCAAAGGTTGACTGGCACTGCAACCACTTCGGCATGCACGGCGGAATTACCTCCGCAAGCGACACGATCACCCACCTTGAAATCGGTTACATCCGAAGCAACTCCAATGAC
>CANIAS010000089.1 GCA_947465495.1 Candidatus Pollutiaquabacter sp.
CAGGGGGATGGGTCCGCACGTCGAATACCGGATATGCAGCAATCTACAAATCAACCGATTTTGGATTGACCTGGTCGACCCTGAATACAGGTATCCCACCGCAGGGTGTCGTGCAACGTATCGCACTCGCCATCGCGCCGACACAACCCAACCTTATTTACGCATTGGCCGTTGATACTGTAGGAGGCATTCAAGCAATTTACCGGAGCAATAACGGTGGAGCGCAGTGGAGCACTACGTCCAATACACAAAACATCCTATCCGCCGGACCAGGCAATGCTCCTGGCGGACAAGGCACCTATGACTTGTGTTTTTTGGTCGATCCGGCAAACCCCGACAAACTCTATGCAGGCGGTGTAAACCTCTGGCTTTCGGTGGATGGCGGAGACACCTTTGACCCCGCCTCGCACTGGACCACCAATTACGGACCATCGATACATGGTGACCTTCATGAATTGCAAGTCAATTCGTTTGATGGCAAGTACTACATGTGTACCGACGGCGGAGTGTTCAGCACTTCCTCGATTGTTTCCGAGACGTGGAATGACCTGAATAACGGTGTTCCATTCTCCACGGCTTGGACCAATCTCAACAATGGCTTAAACGTGACTTCATTTTACCGGATAAGCAGCTCGAAGAACAGCAACAACGAACTTATCGCCGGAGCGCAGGATAACGCTACCAGCTACTACAACGGATCGACTTGGTTTACTGTTGGCGGTGGTGACGGCATGGACAATTGCCTGGATACAGCTGTAAGCGGTTCGTTTTTAATATCGTCACAGTTCGGCTATTTCAAACAATCCAACGATGGCGGTCTTTCCTACTTCAATATTGACCCCAATATCAATGGAGAAAATGGAGAATGGACAACGCCGATTGTAGCGGATCCTCAGGTTTACCAGACTTACTATTGCGGATACGAAAATGTAACTAAGTCGACGGATAATGGTGCAAACTGGACAAGTATATCTGCTTTTCCTCCTGCCGGTGCGTATGGCAGCGAGCTGACTTCTATCGCACTATCTGCCGCAGACAACAATTACATCTATGCCACACGCCGGGTGCATTACGAATTCAACCAGCCCGGTGCGATTTTCAGGACAACGGATGGCGGATTGACCTGGACGGACGCCACAGTGGGTGTTCCCGATTCGGCATACTACACCTTCATTGAAGCCAATCCTAACGATCCGTCAAAAGCGTATGTCGCGTTGGCGGGATTGGTTGCCGGCATGAAAGTTTTCATGACCGCAGATGCGGGCCTCACATGGACCAACATCAGCTACAACCTGCCCAACCTCCCCGTGAATTGCCTGCGTGTACTACCCGGCACCAACGATCTGCTTGCAGGGACCGACATCGGCTTGTGGTTGCTTCCTGATGGTAGCACGCAATGGTTACCGGCCAGTGCAGGACTTCCCAACGTCATCGTAAGCGATATCGAATTCAATCAGGCGTTGAATAAAATTTACGTATGCACCTTCGGGCGCGGCATTTGGGGAAGCGATCTGAATGTAGTGGCGGGCATCAACGGGAATACACTGTCACATCCGAATACTACCATCACCATTGCCCCGAATCCCAACCACGGAAGTTTCGAATTAGAAATAGCGAATTCCGGAGCAACTGCCATCGAGATTATCGATGTGCAGGGACGTAGCGTTTACAACGCTAGCGTACAGCAGCAAAAAACAACTATCAGCAGCACCGCACTGAACCCAGGGCTCTACTTCCTCGTGGCCCGCAATCAGGGTGGAATGGCGGTCGAGCGGTTTGTGGTGGAGTGAGGAAATGGCACTGGCGAGTTATCCCTGAATCAATATTAAATACTTGCTAAAAAAGTGTATTTTAGAGGGTGATGAAAGATTACGCGAAAGAATCCGGGCAACTGCTCTTGAACATCCGAAAAGATCGATACCAGCTGCAACAGTTGCTGGTGCAAAAGAATGAAGCACTACGGCTACAACAATATCAGGTTGCCCTTGAACTACGCAGCAACTACAACGACGTAGATACACGGCTTAATACGTGTAAGCAGGAGCTACTCGCCGATTACAACCGGATGGAACTATTGCCTCAACACCTATTGCAACTCCTACATATTAATCACCTCTTGGAAGAATTTGGTTCCGCCGATACGACCCTACCAGTAAAGATCAATACACTGCTCGAATACCTAGACGCCTCTCGGCTACAGGCCATCAATCATAATGACAAAACACGAGCAACTCATATTACTGCCGAGTTGAAACTGGTGAAAGAAGCAATGAAGGAACAAGAGTTTATCACGCGTGGATGATAACACCCCAATAACATAACATCCCCTGAAAATTCGTGATGACGTGTGTAAAAGTTTGAGTGTTTTCGTGTGTCACTTAATGTGTGAATCGTATAACTACATCATCAATCTTTAACTTATTCTATAACTCTAATACTATTTCTTACAATCATGTACGACTCTATTTTAGATCCTTCTTTCCGCACGAAAGCAGAAACCCTTTTAAAATCTGATAAGCGGCTGGATCAATTTTTAGGCGGCTTCTGTTTGATGGAGGCTGATATAGTGTTCAACGCGCTAGGTGATACAAATTGGTGCAACAATACCACGTTGGAAAGATTCTATACTCAACTGACTGATCTAATAACCTATTGTGAAGGTAAAGGCGATCGAAGTTTTCGTGTTTACATGGCTATGTGCAGAAACACCGAGTGCAACACGTGCGATAAAAAAAGCTTTGTCTTTGTAGCCAACCTTACTGGCAATTATATCGGCCTGACCTTTACCATGGAAAACGATTCCATTTTGCAATTCAAGGAATGTGTTGCCATTCGCACACCGGTTGCTCTAAGGCAAAGTGCAAAACGATTGTATTTAAGTGAGCTGCCGTTTTAGGGAGTGCAACAAGATCTACTACAATACTACTGGTAAAGTCCAACAGTTAGTAGCTTGAAGAATAAGTAAAACCGTTTATGTCAAACTTTCAACCCAGGGGTTAATGGTAGATAAAGTGTGATGCCTTATTAAACCGTATTTATCAATTACCACTACTTCGTTTGTTGTATTTTACGTTCTTCTATTTTCTCCAGCAACTTGGATCGTACTAAATCAAAAGCGGTTGCCGAGTCATATTTTTCTGTTGGCCTTTTCAGGGCTAATATATCACCTATAAATTCATCGTCCTGCATTTTTGCTTCCATGTTTTGCAGATAAAACCATCGTACTTAATACTCTCTACTAATGCAGCCAAAACAGTTGCCACCCTATTGATACCACCAACACGTTTAGCGTACTGTATTAGATCGGTGGCTGTTAAAGCAGTGTTTGAAATTTTTAAGTATCCAGCTTCGGTTTTTCGAATGCATTCCCCTGAAAAACTAAAGCCCTGCAATCTATTGAAATGCAGGGCTTTATAGTTTAAAATGTTGACCGACAAGGATTCGAACCTTGAAAGGCAGAACCAAAATCTGCAGTGTTACCATTACACCATCGGTCAATTCGAACGCAAAATTAACAAATCTTCGACGAATTCAAAAAATGAATGCGAAGTAGTGACCCATTCTACCATCTAACTCTTTATCGATTGATGATCAGGTCGGTAACAATTGGCCCATTCCCCTCCGAAGCCAATATCAATTGATAATACCCCTCCGGAATCTCCGAAATTTCCATTCGCACATAGGGCGAACTGAATAATTTACGGCTAACTACCGTACGGCTGTACAGGTCATACAACGTGATTAGTACCTCTGCTACTCCCGGCGGACAGGTTACCATGAGAATGTCGTCCGCAGGATTCGGAAATACGGCCACCTTCGATAACATGGTTTCCGATATGCTACTGGTCGATGCAGGAACGTACGAACTCAAATCAACGGCATACAGGAAATTGCCAGAACCATCGTCTTCGTCTGACAACCAAACCGCTGTGCGGGTGTAAAAAGTGATTGCCTCTTTCTGCGTATGATTGGTCGAAAAACGAAGCGACGTATAACTGCCCGTGAAAAAATCATCCCCAGCCCACCCTGTAAACAAATGTATACGGTTGTTTGCCAACAAAACTACCGCCGTCGAATCCTCGTTGATATCTGCCGATGTGATACGATCATTTGTATAAAAAGAATCAAGCAACGTAGCTACATACGCGCCGGGCTGATCCGGTATTCGGTACAACTTGGTATAGCCTATCGCCGTACTGTCGGCTTTACTAAAGATGTATAAACTGCTTCCATAATGAAAGAAGGCTTCGGCATCAAAATTCATCCAGGGCGAAGGAAAACTGGATTGATCCGGATATGAGAAACTGATTTCATCGGCAGTGGCGGAACTTCCACTATTCGCTACCGGATACGAAATACGATAAACACGTAAGTTGGTGCGATCGCAACTGTTATTCCCAAAATCTCCGATGTAGAGGTAATTTCTGCCAACATCATGCGCCAAATCTTCCCAATCCCAGTTTACAGCATTCGGAACATTCACAGTACTTGTCATGACTCCATTGGTGCCAATGCAGTAAATATAATTATCTCCGTAGCCATCGTTATGGGTCCAAAAATAGCCGCCACCAGCAAAATCCAGTCCGGATGATTCGCTCACCAATGGGTCCATGCCTGCCATTACCACAGGTGTAACCGTAGCAATGGAGGTGGCGGATAGGTCTTCATACGCAACCAGCAACACATGCAGTACGAATACCCGAAGAATAATAGACCGATAAAATTTAATGTTACCAAGCCGAAGCATCATCCATTACATTGAAGGCACGAAGGTATCAAAGCTGTAATAGACTACCATAAAAAAACAGCCGGAAACAATAGATGCAACCGGCTGTTGTAAGCTTATTTTTTTACGTAATGATTAGCGGGCTATCACTAATCGCTTGGACATGACCGAACGACCATTGTCTATCAGTTGGTAATAGTACACTCCTACAGGTAATGCCGATACGTCCATCTTTAATCCAATCGTTGATGGCAACAAGGCCGATCGCACCAAGTTTCCCGTAATATCGTACAACTCAAATTGCATATCGTTGTCCTTAGTTTGCACCGAACGAATCTGAATCAAATCGTTAGCCGGATTGGGGAATACCGCCGCTTTTTCTGTTCCAGCACTCTCAGCCGGTCCGGTCTGTGACGAAGTTGGTACTGCGATGAACCATGGCGCTAAATCCACTTTATACAAATAATTACCAGTGCCATTGTTTTCGTCGGTCATGGCTATTTCAGTCCGCGAACGGAAAGAGGTAGCTTCTTTCTGGGTATAAACGCCACCAAAATTAATTTGAGTGTGTTGGCCCGTAAAGAAATTGTCGCCACTCCAATTCTGAAAGAGGTGGATCTTGGATACCGCAATTAACGCAATGGCGCTACCATCCGAATTGATTGCAACACTCGTTGGACGATCGTTGGTATAAAAACTATCAATCAACGTAGCTACATATGTACCCGGCTGATCTGGTACTCGGTATAATTTAGAATACCCCAATGCATTTCCGTCCGGCTTGGAAAAAATGTACAGGTTTCCATTGTAATGTAAAAAAGACTCCGCATCGAAATTGTTCCAGGTAGCAGGAAACTGTCGCTGGTCAGGATACGAGAAATTAATAATGGAAGCCGTGACCGTGTTACCACTCACGGACGAAGGATATGGTATGCGATAAATGCGAAGATTCGTGCGGTCGAAGGTATTGTTGCCAAAATCGCCGATGAACATATGACTATATCCTGCGTCATGTGTAATGTCTTCCCAATCATAGTTAACCGCGTTGGATATGGTCAACGTACGTGTTAAGGCCCCCGTTTGGGAGAAACAGTAGAGTTTGTTGTCGCCATACCCATCGTTGTGCGACCAATTCTCGGCAGACGGCCCGACATCGATTCCGGACGATTCCGTCAATTGGGAGGGTAATTGACCCATCACAATCGGGTTAACAGCCGCATAGGCTGTAGCAATCACTGTAAAAAATGCGCAAAAAAGTGCGTAAAAAGTATTTTTCATGCTTTCCAGGTTCAATGGACAGTTAATGTTCCTGTCACACTAATAAAGCCCGGATGGATAGCCCGGTGCGTCAGAATGCCATGAAAACCTTACATTTAGTAGATGTAGCCTTTTTTTACATTTCCCTATTCTACCTTGGGCCAATTCGGAATTCCCTTAAAATTCATTCAAAATAACCCCTTAAAAACCGTCCTTTTCATACCTTCGCACGTCACGTTTTTGACCTACTATGAAATATAAACTGCTGAACAATGTCACAGGTTGGATCGTCTTTGCGATCGCCGCATTCACTTACATTTCAACCATCGAGCCGACCGGGTCCTTTTGGGACTGTGGTGAATTCATCGCTACTGCTCACAAACTGGAAGTAGGTCACCCGCCAGGTGCCCCTACCTTCCTAATGCTTGCCCGCGTCTTCATATTATTTGCTGGTGAAAATGCCAAGATGTTTCCCATCATGGTGAACATTCTGTCTGCACTCATGAGTGCTTTCACGATTCTCTTTCTATTCTGGACCATCACACACCTTGCACGTAAAATTGTCGTCGGTAAAGGAGATGAGAGTTCCGAAAAAATCATCGCCATTCTTGGCGCCGGTGTTGTCGGTGCCCTGGCCTACGCTTTCTCCGATTCCTTTTGGTTCTCTGCCGTAGAAGGTGAGGTATATGCGAGTTCTTCGTTCTTTACCGCCATCGTATTTTGGTTGATACTAAAGTGGGAGTCTGTCGCCGACGAGAAGCACAGCTTCCGATGGCTGATTCTCATTGCATACCTGATGGGATTAAGTATCGGTGTCCACTTATTGAACCTCTTGACCATCCCAGCACTGGCTTTTGTTTATTACTTCAAACGCACCTCCAAAGTGACCGCGCAAGGTGTCATCACAACGTTCGCCATCGGAGCCGGTATTCTTGGCTTGATTCAATACGGCATCATCCAGGGCATGATAACGCTTGCGGGATCTTTTGACCTCTTATTCGTGAATTCATTCGGAATGCCTTTCGGCTCCGGAATCATCGTGTATGGTATTCTGTTAATCGGCGGATTGGTTTGGGGACTTATTTACACCAAACGAAAAGATCTTCCGCTGTACAATACGGCTTTGTTGTGCGTAGCATTTATCCTGATCGGCTATTCATCGTTCGCTCAAATTGTGATTCGCTCAAACACCAACACGCCGCTGGATGAAAACAATCCGGAAAACGTCTTCAATTTTATTTCCTACTTGAAGCGCGAACAATACGGTGATCGACCACTGTTCTACGGCCAATATTATAATGCACGGGTAGTCGACCAAAAGGAAAGCGGAAAGACATGGGCCAAATTACCCGGCGTCGACAAATACGTGGAAGGTCCTGCGCGTATGGAAGCGATTTATGAACCAAATAAAACTACCGTATTCCCACGCATGTGGAGTAATCAGGGCAACCACATCAACGAATACAAAAAGTGGGCAGACATCAAAGGTGATCGCACG
>CANIAS010000090.1 GCA_947465495.1 Candidatus Pollutiaquabacter sp.
GCGCCCCCCCGGCGCCTTTTTCATTCACACACGTAAAAGAATCAACGGGAAGTGAACTGCCCGTATACTGATTTCTTTTTCCAGGTGAACTTATAAGCGGCTTCCAGAGAAACAAAGGTGAAGGCATCTTTTAATGTTGGATTTCCCCTCGGACTAGTGACTGGTCCAATATATCCATTCGTGCCCCGGCCGGTTGGATCCGAAATGTACTTCGCCAATTCGTAGTCTTCGTCGTTGGGAAATGCCGCGCGCAACTCTTCGTAGGTAGCGTAGCGATTGCTGACATCATCCAGAAAATCTGTGAAAAAATAATAGTAATTCAACTCCGCTGAAAAAGTTATCTGTTTATTGTAACAGTAGCGTACACCTGCTCCTAAGGGGATGCCAATGTTCAACCATTCATACGGTACTGACTGGTGAATCTCTTTATCATACCCTTGCCCTTCCGTTTTCCAATCGCGTAAATTGGTTTCATATACACCATCGCGTTCTATTTCTTTTCCGATTAGCTGCGAGTTTTCAGGGACATCACGTACAGTACCATCGTTCCAGAAATAATACCGATTAGCGAGTGATACATCACCGTGGAATAGGTCAGCTTTCGGTTGGCCATAAAAAACACCCAAACCTGCAGAAAAGAAAAAAGAAAAAGTAGGTTTCCACAACGGCTGGTGTTTATTTACATAAATAGTATAATTCATGCCTGCTTCAGCTCCCAGTAAGTCGTTCCGAAAATTAAGGCCGCGCAAATAATTGCGTAATTGAATTCCTTGCTTACCACTTAGCGGATCCGTCTCATCGTATTGGAGCCGATGCCAACTTAGTCGTACTTGAAGATCGAATGCTTTGTAGCGTTCACGCTGATTTCCAGCAAAATTGCGCAAGGTCACAGCGCCACCTAACGAAGCAGAAGAATAAGGAAACATCGATTCGTTGGCAAGATCTCCGATGTAATTTACAACACCTCCTGAAACAGCAATTTCCGCGCGATGTTGGGCACAAAGAGTATGTGCTTCGCAAAAAGCCAAGAGCAAAATAAACAATGCGTAACCAATTCTCATGAGACCGAAAAATTAATTGCTAAAATTACGATTGCCCTTCTGAAATGTTGCTGATCTTGGTCAGTCAGTAGGCAATATCCTTCAGAATTTTGGTAATCACCAAAAAATGCTTGGTGAACGAATCACATTTTAAGTAACCTTGAAGTAACTGACCTTCTAAATTGTAAAAATGGATTATCCCCCGATGGCTACCATGGAACGGTTTTCAATAGCCTCAAATAATTCTTGACCTCCCCACTGTTGCTCTTTAGTTACCAACGCTTGATGTACTGCCTCTTCGATGAATTGTCCTTTGCGGAAAGCAGCTAACAAATCGATTTCTCCCTTGGAAAAGAGACAATTCTTGATTTTGCCATCTGCTGTCAAGCGTAATCGGTTACAGTCTCCGCAGAAAGGCGAACTCATTGTACTAATGAACGCAAACGTTCCACTGAAACCAAGAACCTGAAACGCACGCGACGTATCATTGGGCTTATTCTCCAACGGATTAAATTCATAAAAAGCACGTGCACGTTCCAGCAACTCGGCTGTGCGAATCAATCGTTTATCCTGCCAGCTGTTACCTTGGAAGGGCATGAACTCAATGAACCGAACATGAATGGGATAGTCGCGTGTCCAAGCAATGAAATGAATTAGTTCATCATCGTTCACGCCTTTCATCACCACCACGTTTACTTTTATACGAAATCCTTCTTGTAATAAAAGGTGAATGTTGGACATGACGCGATGAAAATGGTCACGCTTGGTAAGAGAAACAAATCGCTCTGGCAGCAGAGTATCCAGGCTGATATTCAGTGTACGAACGCCTGACATCCGCAAATTATCTACATAATTATGAATAAAGATTCCGTTCGACGTCAATGTAAGTTCTTGCAGTCCGTGTGCTTGTAACATACCGAGACCTTCAAGAATTTCAGGTGCATCTGTTCGTATCAGTGGCTCACCGCCTGTAAGTCGAATTTTTCGAACTCCCATTTTTACAAATGCCGATGCAATAGAAATCACTTCATCCGTTTGCATCAAGCGATCTTTAGGAGAAAAGATTGGATGTTCTGGCATGCAATACGTGCATCTAAGATTGCACACATCGGTCAACGAAATGCGCAGGTAATCATGAACTCTGCCGAAACGGTCTGTAAGCGGATGCATCAGATGGCTAAGTTAATCGATTCAGGCTTCCTCGTGACGCAACGAGTCAAGTACACGAAACAAATGAAGGACCTGCGGAAAAATAGCATCCATGCTCTCTTCAGCTCCTTTGGTTGATCCAGGTAAGGCGAGCACCAACGTGTCCCCTATCATCCCTGCTACACTACGAGAGAGCATAGCGTAAGGCATTCGCTCCTGCCCGTAATCCCGCATAACCTCTTCGATTCCGGGTATGGTACGTTCTAGCAACGGCCGAATGGCTTCTGGCGTTACATCTCTCTTAGAAAGTCCAGTACCGCCAGTGAATATAATAAGTCGTACTTCCTTTTCTACCAGCGCCGTTAATTGACTACGAATTGGATCTATTTCATCCGGGATTATCAAATAATCAGCCACCTTCACGCCTATTCGCTCTAATCTGCCGATGATAGATTTTCCAGCACGGTCTTCATTCTTTCCGGCAGCAATGGAATCAGAACAAACAATAACAGCCGCTGAAATACTCGGAGCAACTCCTTTGCTATGATCGCTTTTTCCACCTTGCTTCTCCAACAATCGCATATCACCAATAACAATTTTCTTTTCAATGGGCTTCAGCATATCATATGCCGTTAACGCTGCTACGGAGGCACCGTGCATTGCTTCAACCTCTACACCAGTTTTATAAATGGTCTTCACTTCAACTTCAATACGTAGGGTATTACCTGCTGTAAAAAAATGTACCGCGGCAAATTCAACAGGTAGCGGATGACAATCAGGGATAATTTCAAACGTCTTCTTAATTGCCAGCAACGCAGCCGCTCGTGCCATGTCGAAAACACTGCCCTTCGGCACCGAACCTTCGTTGATGCGCTGGACAGTCGCTGCGTCGCCGAACGTCAATACCGCTTGTGCTTTGGCATAGCGCAGCGTATTGGATTTATGTGTAATATCAACCATGTCCGAGTAATGTATTGGTTTTCCACTGATGAGTATTATCGTTAAAACATTCTTTTCCGAAAACCGGTAACGACAGCTTGATCCACTCGACGAGTTCGGCGCAAGCGTAAATAGCATCCTTACGGTGTATCGAGGACACAAAAACGAACAAGTTGATCTCTCCTACTTGAACCATCCCCAGACTATGATAAACGTGTAAGCAAGTCAATGAGTACTTGGAAAAAAGTACTTCTCGGTAGTCGTTATATAACTCATCGGCCATTTCCTCATAGGCTGTAAAATCAATACCAGTCACCACACGACCTTCTAGGTTGTCAGCACGAATTTGACCTAAAAATAGTTGATGTGCACCAATCTGTTTATTGCTTGCATGTTTGGCAATAGATTCACCAATAAAATGCGGATCTATCGGGCCTGTCTTGAATAAAGACTTCTTTCGGTGTGTACTTGTAGACATTAAGATCAAGATATGGAATCGATGCTATCCGCCAGTACTTGCACACGTTTAAAACCAAATTCTTGTTGAAGAATCAGAGCAGCTAATTTACTGCGTTGCCCCGAATTACAATACAGCAGCAAAGAACGATCACGGGGTATACGCTGTACCAGTTCGTGCAAGCGGTGAAGAGGAATTTGTATGGAGTTAGGCAAAGGTCGCTCACTCGACTCGTAAGACTCTCGAACGTCAACCAGAAGAGCGGCCGTTGCATCATCCTTACACGATACATTTTTAAAATTGATGCGTGACTTCAATCCTTGCAACGAAGATCCTTGGTTTACATTACTTGGATCGGGAGTGATGTCAAACGTTGCCGTTAACATAGTACGTACATCAATGGTCCATAACTTTCCGCTTAATGTTTCGCCGACCCCCGTAATTAATTTGATGGCCTCCGCTGCCTGAAATACACCAATTACTCCAGGCAACACACCTAAAACACCATTATCAGAACACGATGCCACTACATTGTTTTCAGGAATTTCAGGAAAAATATCGCGGTACGAAATGGGCGTTTTACCATGAGCAGCATCATGAAAAACGGCTACATGCCCTTCAAACTGATGCAAAGCACCATAGACCACCGGCAACCCAAGCAACGAGGCAACATCATCAATTAGATAGCGAGTTTCAAAATCGTCGGTGCAATCAAGCAGTACGTCATACCTTGCTGCAAGCGTACAACCATTTGTAGGATGAAATCGTGTGTCAAACGGAATGATTTGTATATCGGGATTCATGGCCAGCAATCTTTGCATGGCAGCGTACACTTTTTTCTTTCCTAAGTCGGAGGTAGTATATAAAACTTGGCGATGCAAATTTGAAATGGTCACAACATCGTAATCGACCAAACCGATAGAACCAACTCCTGCAGCTGCCAAGTATTGCAAGGCGGAGCAGCCTAGTCCACCGGCGCCGATCACGAGTACCCTGGCATTCAAAAGGCGTATTTGAGCGGCTTCTCCAAAGTTGGGCAAGCGTATCTGGCGATCATATCGTAAATATTGATCCTGTTCCATGTTTAACCTCCAGCAAATGGTGGAAGAACGGCCAATTCATCGTTAGGATGAAGCTGTACATTCTCCTTGACGATTTTACGATTAACTGCAACTTGATATGGAACTTTACGAATCAACGGATAGGTTGCTTCCAGCCACTCGCGTACGGCGGACACATCGGAACACGCTTGCACCGCCAATATGGATTGACCCGTGATTTCCGAGATGCGGCCAAATGTATGTAGCTGAAGTTCCATTGATAGCTTCTTTCAATCGTGTAAAGGATAGACCGTGACTACAGCGTTTTTAAGTAGCGTAATCTGTCCTTTAGAAAGATACACCAACGCATTCGCTTTTGCAAAGGTGAAGAGATTATCCGAGTCTTGGGACGAAAATACTGTAACTGCATGACCATCGTGAAATGCGCGCAGAAAATGAGCCCGGTCACCTTTCACCACAAGATCATGGGTGATAGGCAACGATAGGAATTTGTTTTCTAGGTTTGGATGACCCATCATTCGCTTTAAGTAAGGCAGCACGTACTGGTAGCAACAAACCAGCACAGCGGCTGGGTTTCCAGGGAGTGCGAACACCGCTTTATTGCCGATAAACCCAGTAAAGAATGGCTTTCCTGGCTTTTGGGCTACCTTATAAAAAAGTTCTTTGACCTTATGTCGCTTTAATGCACCGTAAACCAAATCGTATTCACCGACTGAAATTCCGCCGGTAATAATGATGACCTCACAGGATTTCAAAAGCTTTGTTAGCGCCTTGTCCAGCGATGCTGCGCGATCGGTTGCACGGCTTGTCATATGCACGGCAAATCCTGACGCTTCCAAAGTGCTCTTCAATGCAAATGAATTTGACTCGTAGATTTGTCCCGGCGAAAGCATTTTTCCGGGCACTTGCAGCTCATTGCCTGTCACTAACAATCCAATAGCTGGTTTTGAAAATACGACGAGCTTTGCGTAGCCGAGGGAAGCGAGTAACCCGATAGCGGCAGCATTTAGCTTCGTACCCGCTGTCAATACTAAATCGCCTTTTCTAAAATGATTGCCTTTCTTGCGAATATTTGATCCTGGTTTTACCTGGTCCGTTGTCACCGAAATAACATCTCCCTTCCGTTGTACTTGCTCTTGCATGATGATAGACAACGCATTCTTAGGGACAGGCGCACCCGTGAAGATGCGGCAACAAGTACCCTTTCGAAATCCGTTCACCGGTGGATCACCGGCTTTGATTTCACCAATAACACGCATGGAGATTTTAACATCAGTGGGAATGTCATCCATAAATACTGCATATCCATCCACTGCAGCGACATCGAATACAGGCATATCAAAACGTGCATGGACATCGACTGCAAGGACACAGCCACTTGCTTTTTGCAACAACACCTCTATTCGAGTACGTCGGACCGATTTTTCGGACAATAATTCTAATGCTTTTTCTACACTAATCATTTTTATGAAATAATTAGTTTTCCCACAGCGATGATGAGTACCATTGCCAAAAGATATTTCATCGTCGTAGTTTTAAAAAGGCTACTTCCGCCCCAGGAGCCAAGAAATCCTCCGATTATCACGGCTGGTAAACATAACCACCATCCCGAAGGAAAATGGACGTGTATAAGGTCCAGGGCTAGTAAGCCCACCAAGGAGTTGACCAAAATAAAGGGTGCTGAGACCGCAGCGGTTTCACGCAAACCAGCCCAGCGACCAATTAGTAGTATAGGTGATAGTAAGATACCTCCTCCAATTCCAATCATACCGGATAAGAGACCAATACCAGCACCGGTTACCATCGCTAACCCGTTTGGTAAAGTACGAACAGATTTTTCGTTGACATCAGGCAATCGAAACAGAATACGACCTATAGAAACAACCAGGCAACCAGCTAAGAGCCCTTTGAAAAGTTGATCAGGCACATGCATCCTTGCGCCAATCCACGCCATCGGAACAGAGGCTATGGCGAGTGGTAAAAATATTTTCATTCGAAAATGCCCATGGCGCCAAAACTGAATGGTGGCTATGACAGAAACGACAAGATTAAGCAACAAACCCATTGGACGCATTACCGGTTGGGTTAAACCAAGAATCACCATCATTGCCAAATAACCACTTGCACCGCCATGTCCGACTGATGCATACAAGAAGGCGATAAGAAAAAAGGCGGCGACAACCATGAGGGAACTCATCCTGCGAATATACACAAGATGTTGCTTGAGATTGACGAAGGCACGTTTGCAAATAATGACGGCCGTCAGAATAGAAGTTGTCTATTTGAATTATTTTAGCAAAAAAAAGCGCCATGCTGGACATATTCGCCGAACAACTCAAACTCAAAAATATTGAGCTCCTTTCCCGTGAATCGCAAATCGCCATCATCGATGATGACCCGTCGTTTAGCATCATGATGAAAGATTACTTGATGAACAACTGTGACTACAATACCGAGTTGTTCGAAAACGGAGAAAGCTTTCTCGAATCCTACAAGCGGGACGACAAACGCATTCTAATATTAGACTATGAATTCGAGCAGCCGAACGCAATAAATGGTTTGGCCATTCTTAAAAAAATAAAAATGGTAAATCCAGATGCAATTGTCATCA
>CANIAS010000091.1 GCA_947465495.1 Candidatus Pollutiaquabacter sp.
GAAGAATAAAGAGAAATCGTCTGCTGTGGTAATGGATAAGGTTGAAGCGAAAAAAGTAGACATAAAATCATTGCACATTGCACTGATTAGTAAAATGGACCTTTCAAAAGTATACCTCGGCAACCTTTCGGCGGAAGATTCCATTCAGGAACCGATTGATAAAATCTCCATGGATAATTTGGAATTTATTGAAGGTGCGCAATTAGCCATTGAAGATTTTCACAAACGATATCCAACGTTTAAAATTCGCACTAGTATTCTTGATTCAGAAGGTGACAGCAATCACATCAGTAAACTTTCCTGGAAAGCGGAACTTCGTAAAGCAGACGTCTGGATTACCAATGAAACTGGCACTACGCTGGATTACGTGAACCGACTGGCTGTAAAATCTGGTGTGCAACTCATATCGTGCGGCATCAATACTTCCGAGCGAATTGAAAACAACGACAACGCCATTTCTATGTTGCCGTCGTCGCTGTTACAATGCCGTGAAATGGGCGCCTATGCCGCTAAACATTTCAAGAATTCTACCGGCATAATTGTCAAGACATCAAACACGCGAGAAAATGAACGCATGATGGCTTTCAAAGAAGGATGGCAATCTACCGACGAAGGAACTTCTTGCCGTGTGGCCGATTATTCAAAAGGTTTTTCAAAAGCAGTTCTTGATAGTTTGCGTGGTTCCAAACACCATGTCATCTTTATACCATCCTCCAACGAAGACCTTGTCACCACATTATTGATTGCCTTAAAGGATAAAAAGGCGTCCGTCGATTTTACAGTAATTGGACTTCCAAAATGGTATGGCTTTGAAACGGTGCATCCTCAATTAATGCAGGATTGTGAGGTGTATTTATTTAATTCAGGAAGTGTGGATTTAAAACCTGAATACGCACTTGATTTCCGAAAAAAATTCCGGGAAGAGTACATGATGGAGCCCAATGAGTCAGCCTATATTGCTTTTGACGCCGCTACAATAGCCTTGAACGGTTGGAAAAAAGATGGAGCCAATTTTCTTCAAAAACAAAATGATTCTTTGGAAGGTGTTTTTACGGATTACCATTTTCAGCGAATGAATAAAAGCGGTTGTTTTGAAAATAGAAATATCCTCGTCTGGACGTTCAAGGATCTACGTCCCATCCTTGTGAAATAGTCATATCATGAATCAGTCATTATCAACTCGAAGAAATCAGGTAGCAGAATGGTTTCGTTCACTGCAGGAACACATTTGTAAAGAGTTAGAAGCGGAGGATACGGTTGGAAAATTTCATGAAGACCGATGGGAGCGACCAGGAGGAGGTGGAGGGCACACCAGGATTCTAAAAGGAGGGAAGGTCATTGAAAAAGGAGGTGTCAATTTTTCGGCCGTTTACGGAACGCCACCTGAATCAACTGTACTTCATGCCGGATTGGATCCTGCCACTGTAAAGGAATTCTTCGCTACTGGGGTATCCATTGTTTTGCATCCAAGTAATCCGTTGGTGCCAATTATTCACATGAACGTTCGCTATTTCGACCTGGGTGAATCCGATTGGTGGTTTGGTGGTGGAATCGACTTGACGCCACATTATGTTAAACCGGAGGATGCCAGGTTTTTCCATACCCAAATGAAAGCTGCGTGCGACCGTCATGATCCAATGTATTATTCAACGTTCAAGCAATGGGCCGACGACTATTTTTTCATCACGCACCGCAATGAAACCCGCGGTATCGGTGGGATATTTTTCGATTATTTAAAAGCTACTGACGGATTTTCATTTGACGATCGCTTCGCCTTTGTTAAAAGTGTAGGGGAATCCTTTGCGCCAACCTATCGTGAATTGATGCGTCGTAACAAGGAAGCAAACTACCATGACGATCATAAAAAATGGCAATTGTTGCGTCGTGGTCGGTATGTGGAATTTAACCTGATTTACGACCGCGGTACCAAGTTTGGTTTAGAGTCGAATGGACGCACGGAATCCATATTGATGAGCCTCCCGGCGCATGCTGATTGGGAATACGATTATCGTCCAGCGGCCGGTTCGCCGGAAGAATATACATGGTCGATGTTACGTAAAGGTGTCGATTGGATTAACGAGGGTTAAAATGAATTTTGGAGAAAAAGTCTTACGCTTCAATCGTTGGATGATTTTGAATAAACCGGTAGTTCCGAAATCGGTTGAACTACTGGTTCCATTTGCAACACCTGACGTTATAAAGATTCACCAATCATTTTACAGTAAGTATTACAACGATACTGTTGATCGCTATTTCCTGTTAGGCATCAATCCCGGACGATTTGGTGCAGGAATTACCGGAATTCCATTTACGGATCCGGTAAATCTAGCAGCGGATGCTGGTATTGCCAACTCTTTTAATCCCAAAGCTGAATTGTCCAGCTATTTCATGCACCGAATGATGACCTCCATGGGAGGACTGGACGTGTTTTACCACTCATTTTACATCACCGCTGTGTGTCCGATTGGCTTTGTTCGGAATGGCATCAATTTGAATTATTACGATGACCAAAAATTATATAAGTCTGTTGAGCCGTTCTTGGTAAAAGCGATAGAACGACAACTCAAGTTCGGTTGCAAAACAGAACAAGCGTTCGTGATTGGTGAGGGCAAAAACATGGAGGTTTTTTCTAAATTAAACGACAAATTTGGCTGGTTCGGAAGAATCAACGGATTACCACATCCGCGATTTATCATGCAATACCGTCGGAAACAAATGGATGAATACCTAGAACTTTACACGAAGCAATTGAAACCATGGATGGCGTAACTTTGCGGGTAGTAAACCTGTTAAAAGCCTAAAAATCAGAGGTTGATTTTTCCGAAAAATTCCGATATTTGTAACGCATAAACCACATACATTATGGCACACGACAATCACGAACATCACGCACCCAAAGGTCTATGGTATACATACTTTGGTGAGACTGGCGCTGCAGTTTTTGCATTTCTTTGGGTAGCAATAGGTTTGACTTGGCTATTCAGTATTATTAAATGGGGTTGATCAGAGTCCCTTGAAAAAATAAGAAAGCCCGGTAGTGATACCGGGCTTTGTCATTAGTAAGTCGGTGTTATTTCTTTGACATGGATTTAATCTTGCTGATGTAGTCGACATCTTCAGCATAGTACTTTCCTAGGAAGTTCAGATAGCGATCTTTTAATTGAAAGCATTCATCTTGCCAGTGCTTATAATCGTTCACACATTCTTTCCAGTTGGCAAAAACCGCATAATTGTTTTCTGACCGGTATTTCAAAAGTGACTTTTGATCGCCCAGCACAACCAGTTGTTTATCTGGCAAGTACAGTCCGATGGCTGTTGTTTTACGTTTGTATGGATAGCGCATGCCCAGTAGGTTGTTCGTCTTTTGGGTCAGAAAGGAGTTAAGGTATCCTGATTCCAGCAGCATCTGAGCGTAGACTTCGTCCGGACACAGTAGTTCTAATCGGTGGATTTCGATACGAAGGTTTTCAGGCGTCAATTTTGGTGTTTTACTATGAATAGAAATCAAATCATGGTGTAAAACAGCCTGATTATCGATCGAACTATAATCGTAAAACGTGAAAATGAAGAAAAAAACGAAGAAACAGCCCATAAAGAGGAGGTTCCAAGTTTTAGTTTCAGCTAGGGGAGTTGTAGGGTGTAGGAATTCAGTACAATCCGGATTTCGGCAGATCATTGTTTCGTGATCGGCCATTTGATACTGGCGGGAATGACAACAGCTTGTTTTCATGACGTTTTTTTTCTGCTCGTTCGTTGGCTGCATGTCTGGGAGATAGAACTAATTTAAACCAGAGTTCTGGAATCCGAGGACTCTTTATGGTGAAAGGGTTCTTTGAATGGTGCCAATCACTCCAAACCATTGGCTAATGAAAATCCATTCAAACATTGAAAAACAAAAACCCCTTCTGTCTTATAATTAATATTATGTTAAGTGATATAAATAGCGATTCACCCTCTTTTTGAAGGATTCTTCGGGCAATTCATAAAAAAAGCGAGTCCTTGTTGGACCCGCTAAAACTAATTTTTGAAGATTCGGGCATCACATTTTTTCCAGCTCTGCCTTCATCTCTCCTGCTTTGTCCATCCTACTGGTGCGTGCATAAATCTGACGCAATGATTGCAGCGTTACTTTATACTTGGCCAGATCATCTTCTGTCTTTTTGGGATTCAGCTCCTTTGCCTTCACTAAATAGATTTCAGCATTTTGGAAATCCATTTTGTACTCCTTTTCCATTTTATCACTTTCAGCCATACTCATTTGGGATGCTTTTTTCACCTTTTCAGCTCCTTGGTTAAAAAACAAGGTTCCCAAATCATAATTGGCAATAAAATGATCCGGATTAAGCTTTAACACCTCCTGGTAATCGCTGGAGGCTTTGGAATAATCGTTTTTCTGCTCATAGAGCTCGCCTCGGATTAAGTACAGAATCTCGTTGTCCGGCGTCGCCTGAATGGATTCCGCAAGCTTGTTGATCAACACTTCTGTTTGTCCAGACATCAGATACAGTCCAATTTGACGACTAATCAACTTAGCGTCGTCCTCGAAGTAATCCAATCCCAATTCAATGGTTTTAATAGCGGCTGCGGTGTCCTTTTGCTCCAGATCAATATCGCTCATCCAGATGTAAATCCTTGGATCGTTGAACTTCACATCGATCAATTTTTGCAAGTTCGCCTTTGCTGTCTGCATGTCACCGGATTTCTTGGCGGCCAGGTACAAGTTCTTGTAAAGAATTTCTTTGGTAATGTTGTTACGCTTCAAATTGTTCTCCGTGTCATACGGAAATACGTCGAAAATCACATTGTAGTAACGTATCGCTGTAGACGGATTGTTTTTAGCATATGCATCAACCGCTTTGTTGAAGAGTCCGATGGTACTCTGCCAAACCAAGGTCTTCGTTTCATCGTAAAAATTCTTCCTCGTATCGGTCTTGATGCTATTCACAAAACTGATTACAGCCTTCTCGCTGGCGTCTGGATCCAGACCATTCGCTTTAGCTGTCGAATCACTCGCTACCATGAAATACACCTTCCCGCGATAGTACCACATCTTCGGATCATTACTAGTCTGATCATTGGCAGCGGCCAAATCAATGGCATCCTTAGCCTTTACCAAATCAGTATATCGCATTGGATTATAACTGATACACTTGGCTGCAGTCTGGATGTTATTTTGCTGTGCCAATGCGTTGATCGAGCAAACAGCACATAGGATTAGGATGAGTTTTTTCATTGAATTTTACAGGATTGTCTATTATTATGTTAAACGCAGGAGTCTATTTCAAATTGCATCAATCCAGCGAAATCTCTTTGACTTTACCGTAACCGAGTTTTTCTAATTTGTCTTTGAGTACGTATTTGTTTCCTACCACCATGATGACTGCATTTTCTGGATGCAGATTTTTCCTGGCCAACGCATTTACCTCTTCAACAGAGAGATCTTTTAAGATCTTATTCTGTTGCTGACTGAAATCGGCCGGCAAGTCATAGTTGATGATGCGAGCCAGGTAGTTGGCTTTTTGGAAAGGCGATTCATATTTCAATGCTTCTCCATTCAAAATAGAGTTCTTGGTGAATGAAAGTTCATCTGCAGTGATCCCATTGGCTTTGTAATCAGCAAAGATCTTCATGATTTCAGCAATACTGGAATCCGTAGCGGCGCGTTTCACACTTGTAGAAATACTGAAATCACCGGTGATTTTATTTCCATCAAATCCAGAGCGTATTCCATAGGTCCAACCTTTAGTTTCCCGGATATTCAAATTCAATCGACTACTGAATGCACCACCCAATGGGAAGTTCATCAAATTTGAACGGAAATAATCACCCGTAGCATCGTATGGCATCGCACCATGACCAATCACTACCACTGATTGTGCCGCATTTTCGCGATGAGCCAAATAAATGGTGGTTGGTTGAGAGGCGAAAGTTGGAGCAACAACAGGAATGGTAACATCTTTCGAATTCCATTTTTCAAGGAAAGAAAGTTTAGGCAACAAATCGGCTTGTGATACATCCCCTACTACCACCATCTTGGTTACTTTCGGAGAATAGTTCTGTGTATAATAAGCCTTTACATCTTCCAAGGTGAATTTACGAACGTTTTTGTCGGACACATACGAGCCTAAAATATTCGGGCCATACAAAACACTGTTGAAGAGTTTTGTGGCAGTTGGATCGGCTTGTTTCCGCTCGTCAGCCAACATTTCAACGTATTGTTTCTTCACACGCTTGAAATCTTCGGCGTCGAAGCGAGGTGACAATAATTTTTCTTCCAGCAGTTTCAACGTAGCATCCAAGTTCTTTCTCAGCGTCCTAACCGTGATCGTCGAACTCATGAGGTCAGCGCTAAAATCGATGCTACTTCCCAATTTATCCAGTTCAGCGGATAGCTGCTCAGTGGTATAGTTCTTTGACCCTTCGTTTAACATAGCCGCTGTGAGTTCGGCCAATCCACAACGTTTAGGGTCTTGTGCGTTGATCATATTTCCACCATCAATCTTCAACAACAGGACGACGGATGGAACTTGTTTATATTGCGTACCAATCAACTTGATTCCATTTTTAAACGTTGCTGTGTAGGTTTCTGGAACTACGGGAGCTTTTGGGGCACTGGCAGTTGGACGTTTTTTACGATCGAAATTATCTTTTGCTTTTACATATTTCAAGTTGGCAAACTCAGCATCATCCGTGGGTTTCATATTCGCATACGGATTGACACTTTTGACTGAATCTTTGGATTCAGGATCTTTTGGATAAACGTTTACGATAGCTGCATATTTTCCTTTGATGTACTTCGTGAAAACTCGTTGAATATCTTCCTTGGTTACCTTGTTATAACGGTCCAATTCGTCCGTCAGGTTAAACGTGCGACCGGCATATAGCTGCCAATTGGCAATATAGGAGGCCTTTCCGAAGGTGGTTTCGATACCATCCACAATACCGGATTCCAATTTTGCTTTGGAACGTTGCAACGCCTCATCGGTCATGCCGGAGGTTTCGAATTCGTCGATGGTTTGGTGGATCTTCTTTTCAGTCTCGTTGAAATCTTTGGGGAGATCCGCAAAGCCCATGCTTTGATAAGCGAAAACAGCAATCTGGAATTCGCCGGATAATTCACTGGATTCGTAATTAACACCGGCTTGAATTGCCTTTTCGGTTTTAACGAAATTCTTGTAAAAC
>CANIAS010000092.1 GCA_947465495.1 Candidatus Pollutiaquabacter sp.
CGTGTGCTCTTCCGATCTTGAAAGTACACTTCCACCGCTGGAAGCACTGTACCAGTCAATTGTACTGCTAGTAGCTGGAGTTGCCGAAATCGTCACCGTTCCTGATCCGCACACCGAACCTCCGGTAGCACCCGTCGGCGCTGCCGGCACGGTGTTCACCGTAGCGACCACTGCTGTGCGCGAAGACGATACGCATCCCGTAGTTGAGTTTCGCGCTTCTGCATAATACGTAGTGGTTGATGCAATGCTGGGGGTGGAAAACGTAGTCGTTCCCGTTCCACCCGTAAGCACCGTACCTCCCGTTGCTGCTGAATACCAATCGACAGTCACACCCGCATCCACACTCGCACTCAGACTCACCGTTCCCGTTCCGCAGCGTGAACCGTCGGTGCCTGTTGGTGCAGAAGGAATAGCGTTGATGATGAAATCCGCACTGGCGCGACAGCCGGCATTCAGGGAATTCTCTACATAATAGGTCGTTGTACCTGCGGTGTTCGTATTAGCCAGACCCGAATTCGCAACACCTACAGGATTGAAAGGAGAACCTGATCCGATGAGCGTCCCGCCTGAAGAGACCGTATACCAATCGACAGAGCCATTATCCGTGTACGTAATAGTCACCTGAATATAATCCACATTGATAGTCTGACCGGTAGCAGAGGTGCCTCCGCGAGTAGCTGAAACTACCACACCGAATCCTGTATTATTAATATCGGCTGCAGTCCACGTGGTACCCCATAGGTTGGATGATGACCCGTACGTTGCCGAAGCTGCTGCAGTAGGCCAAGCTGTGGTAGTTCCTAGGTCAGAACCCGTTACCGTTCCAGCTTTTACCAGACTCACGATATTGTCTGTTACCGTCGTGGCAGTAGGGCTTGATCGGTTAATAACAACGGTGATACCTTGGATGGTAGCATTGGATGGAATACTGAAACCGTAATTGCTTCCACGAAGATAATTGGTGATACCACCTCCTAAAACACTCGCTGTAGCGTAGGTACTACCAGTAGAAGTGGTAATATTGGTCGTACTGGCCCAATTCACCGTACTGCCCGTCAATGTAAGCGAACCACCGGTTCCCGCGTTGTTGGGACCTGAAGTAAGGTCCGGATTGCTTGCCGTAGAAGTCGCAGTCAGTGATCCTGATCCGCCGGCGCAAACAGTGGCATCAGTGGTGGTGGGTTGTGGCGTTACAGTTACGGTTGAAGAGGTGGAATTGGTACATCCGTTCGCATTGGTAACCGTGACAGAATAGGTGCCACTCGAAGTAAAGGAATTAGAAGCCGTGCTGGTTGAACTTCCTCCACCCCACAAATAGGTCGTACCACCTGAAGCTGTCAAGGAAACTGAACCGCAACCGCTGGTAGTTCCAGAGATGCTAGCGGTAGGATTGCCATTGACGACAACACTGGCAGTAGCAGTAACAGCAGAACAACCTCCGGATGCAGCCATGGTATAGGTTACGGTATAGGTGCCCGCAGTGCTGCTAGAGGGAGTAATTGTACCTGTACTTGAATTTATGGTCAACCCTGCAGGAGCAGCGGTATACGTTCCGCCTGAAGTTCCTGTCCGGGTTACGGCACCTGTACCTCCGCTGATGCAAAACGGTGTACCGGCGTAGGAAATGGTAGCAGAAGGCGGGGCGTTTACTGTAAGTGTTTTCGATGCGGTGGTTGTACCGCATGAACCACCTGACGTAGTAAGGGTAAGTGTCACGGTTCCAGTATATGAAGCCGGAGGAGTGTACGTTGTATTCAACGTGGTTGCTCCTGAGTTGAAAGTTCCGCCCACTCCACCGTCCGACCATGTACCGCCGGTGGCGCTGCCGCCTGTAGTGCCTCCAAGGGCTGCAGACGTTCCACCCTGACAAATGGCAGATAATGCGCTGCCGGCACTGGCAGTAGCAGGTGAGCAATCGTTAATACTCATGGCTGTATATGAAAACCATGTACTAGCGCTGGATGAGTTCAAAGTTGCCGCCTCGCCAGTTGCTGCGGTAGTAACGGATCTTGTCAGAATATGGCCTTTGAAACAAGGCCCAGTGGTTACAATTGAAGAGGTCGAGTCGTTCGTTAACGCCCAGTTGGTCGGTGCGCCAGACAGCGTTCTTGCCGTTGTACCTGAAGTACTTCTGGCCAGGTTGACAATGGATACCCCTCTGTCGTTGGCGGCAGCATTGAATCCAGTCAAAGAAATCGTTTGGGCAGCCGTACCTCCGCTATTGGCATTCACCGCGGTGGTAAAAGGAGTAGTCTGATCTACCGAGCGGTAAACCGCAGCTGCAATAAAATTGTAATACGATGTACCGCCACTGCAGGTCACATTCAAACTCTTACCTGCTGCAGCCGAACCAATATCAGCATCCTTGAGGTAATAAATTGCAGTATGGTTCCACTGAGAAGTGATAGATGCATCACCGGCAGCCAAAGTCAAAGCCGCGCCGCCATACGTTACATTGCTGATGGTGATTGCTCCCGCAGCATCCGACCTGGTAGTGGAAATGGCCACCACCAATAAACGCGCTGTGCCATTTGGAATAGCATAGGTGGCATTAACAGCACCGGAAGGATAGGCGCTACTAACAAATTCATTGGTCCAATCATTGACTACTACCGTTTGCGCCTGGACTTTATTTGAAATGAAAAACAACAGCAACACCCCACTTACCCAAAAGCAAAACCGTGTTTTCACGGGTGTACCTTTGATCTGAAATGCCCCGTTAAAAGAACCAACTAACTTATTCATAGTACTTATTTGTTTCACTGCACTTAGTTTTTGAGACCGAGTTGAACTGGTTTAATCCTTACTTATCACTTTACTATTGAAATCTTGTTTTTTCGAGTTTTTGTCCACTTTTTAATTCGTCCAACCGCTTAAATTCCAGCTCCATACCGTCAAAAACCAGGTCACCATCAATGGTTTTGCAAACCGACCCACCCTAAGTATAACTCCCATCGAGCCTGGAATACAATAGTTTTTGGTAATCATGATAGTAGGTTGGGTAAATGGGATTAATTTCTCCACGAGGCAATTAACGAGCATGACGACAAAATTTTACATGCTTACTCGCTGACGGTCACAGGTGCAAGAAAAAACGAATCGCGTGGGATAAAACCTGGGATTCATCCACTATCCACCATTCAAGAACTTCGAAAAACGAACAGAAAGGGATAATCACTAATCGATTTTTTAATAATTAGCAGAAAGACCACTGTAAGAAAATCGGCTATTTATTGTAAAAACGCTTAAAAAAGGAAGATTATTATCAAATCAGCCAATACTACCAATAGTAGATTTTCACTTTCTTCTAGCTCGTTTGTATCATGCCCGTTTCGGGAATGTAACATTTATGTTAAAACCATAAAATTTAAACAAAAAGAGCCTTTGGCAATTCACCATCTATTGCTCAGCCACACGCAATCATTCCGTATCTTTATAGTATGCTTACTTCTTTGCGATGTTTGCTTATGGTGATTTGGCTGATGCCCGTTATAGCGGCATGCAATAAAAGCGACGACTCCGACATCCCGAACGTGGCGGTAGATTTATACATTCCACTGGCTCTCCCCGAATATTCCACCCTCAACAGCGTCGGCAACCACGTCATGGTGGCCGGTGGCTACAAAGGCATCATTATCTTCCGTAAATCCATCGATGCGTTTGCTGCCTATGAACGGGCATGCAGCTTCGATCCTCAAGCCAGTGGCTCCATCATCGAACCAGACTCAAGCCTAGTCATCGGTATCGATCATAAATGTGGCAGCCGGTTCAATTTTTTCGATGGGTCGGTACTCAATGCACCTGCTACACGGCCCATGAAGCAATACAATTGCACCTACGACGCCACTACCATGAGCCTGCGGATTTTTAATTGATTTCACACTGAACATGCAAGTCGCTGAAGGCCTGCGTAACTCATGCTAACGGCAACCTCAACTACCGTTGCTCTTCTGTCCGTTCAATCAACACGGTAGATGTAGGAAAAGCAAACTGACAGTCGTTCTTTTCCATCAACTCCAGCACTTTAAAATTGATCACCTCCTGCGCAGCAGCAAATTGATCTCGATCGGGTATACGCATGATGGCAACCACCAATACATCCATGGTACTTGGAGAAAAGGTAGAAAAATTAACCGTAGGAGTCGGCTCCACCTGAGGATGCTTTTCTAAATATTCCCGAAGGTCACGGATCAGCCCTAGCATATTCTCCTTTTTCGTATCGTAACGTAACCCCAGCACAAAACGGCTGCGACGAAATTTTCGCTCAGTATCGTTGATCAACTCTGTATCGACCATTCGCTTGTTGGGCATCGTGACCAGCATCTTATCGAGTGATCGTATTCGGGTAGAGCGAAAACCAATGGATTCCACCACGCCCTCGACACTTCCAACCCTGACTTGATCGCCCACCAGAAATGGCTTGTCCAAAAAAATGGTAAAGGAACCCAGCAAGTTCTCCAAGGTTTCTTTTGCCGCCAACGCAAATGCTAAACCTCCAATTCCCAAACCAGTCACGAGCGAAACAATATCAAGATCGAAAGCGACTCCCAGCATGACCATGAAACCGAATCCGGCCAACAATACCTTGACGCCTTCTTTTAGAAATGGAACCACCTGGTCGTCGGTTCTTGACTCCGTCCGGCGTGCACGTGCCATCAAGACGAGTCCGAAATAATCGACCACGCGCAAAACCATCCAGGTAATAGTGCCCACCATCAATCCACGGTATGCATGATCCAGTATGTAGCGTAGTCCGAATTCTTTATCGGTACTTAACTTCCACTCCGCGGGGAACGTCAAACGGTCGCAGGCAACATACAACATGACAACCATGATCAGGAACTGCAAGGGGGCAGAAAACAGTCCGATGAACTCCTCCGCTCCTACTTCATAGCTTCGCTGCTTGAAAAAACGGAACAACCCGGCGGATAGCCAGCGGGATACCAGGCGTTTGAAAAGCAATCCAGTCAGCAGGATGCCTGCAAACCAGAGATAACTCTCCAACGTGTTACCAAGGAACGTGCGGTAGAGCATGAATTACACTAATTTTCCCAACGACCATTCCATGGCCGCCTTACTGATACCTGTTTTTGCAGGATGACGGCGATGCACTTCACGCATCGCATTTCCGATACACATTGCTGCATCGTCAAAAATGGCCTGGTCAGTAATAGCGGTTCCATCGTTCATCAAGTAACGGAACACGCGCGCCATACCACAATTCGCGATAAAATCAGGAATGATGCTGATATTGGCATCGGAAAACTCCATGATGGGTCCGAAGAAAATTTCCGGATCAGCGAACGGCACATTGGCACCGCAGGAGATCACTTCTAATTTTTGCTCCATCATCCAATCAATATGTTCGCGATGTACCAAACGGGAAGCGGCGGCAGGGACAAAAATCTCTGCAGGGACGTGCCAGATTGCCTCTTTGATGGTTTCGAACGGAACGAGCTGATCGGTGATGAGCTGATTGCCTTGACGATCCAGAAAAAAGCGAGTGACTTCTTCGTGCGAATAACCTTCCGCACGCATTACACCGCCATTGCGATCAATGATACCTACAATGATTGCGCCCCAAAGGGAAAGATAATACCCGGCTGCTGCACCAACATTTCCCCAACCCTGCACGATGGCCCGTTTTCCCTTCAGGCTACCGCCGTAGATCTCGTAATACTGTTTCAAGGACTGAGCCACTCCATAACCGGTGATCATATCCGCTACCGTCAGTTTTCGACTGAGGTCAGGAGTATACGCCACATCATCGAGTACTTTTTTAACACCCACTTGCAATTGTCCGATTATACGAGCTGTTTGCTCCGGAGAGGCTTGCAAATGCCCAACAACCGTCCCTTCTTGAGGATGACGTAATCCGTATTGTTCGGTGATTGGAATAACATCGTGAATCTCGTCTACATTTAGGTCGCCGCCCGTTCCATAGTAGGTTTTAAGCAGAGGCATAACAGCCTTAAACCAGCGGTCGAGCACCCCTTTTTTTCGGGGATCCGATGGATCGAAATTAATTCCTGACTTAGCTCCGCCAATGGGAGGACCTGAGACGGAGAATTTAATCTCCATCGTTTTTGCCAGGGATTCTACTTCCCGCTTATCCAATCCTTTGCGCATACGGGTACCGCCACCGGCTGACCCATTGCGAATCGCATTGATCACCAGCCAACCTTCAGCTTCAGTTTCGGAATCCTTCCACTCAAAGACGATTTCCGGTCGTTTTTCCTCGAATCGACGAATCAATTCACGCACATTGGACTGTTGAGCGATTTCCATAGAAAGAATGATTAAAGTTTAGGAAGTACAAACCTACTCCAATTATAATAAATGCTCAAACTATTGAACAGAATCAGGGATATTTTATCCTTAAAAAAGTAGGAATTGTTTGGAAGTTCAAATATTGTTCTTGTAATTTTGGAACATTGAAAATAAGTTTGCAAAACATCACGCTTAACATCTCGTCCAGACATGGCAACTAAGAAAAAAACCGCTAAGAAAGCGACGGCTAAACCGGCCAAGAAAAAAGCTCCGGCTAAAAAAGCCGCAAAACCTGCTGCTAAAAAAGAAGCCAAGCCTGCTGCTAAAAAAGAAGCAAAACCTGCCGCTAAAAAAGCCGCAAAACCTGCTGCTAAAAAAGAAGCAAAACCTACCGCTAAAAAAGCAGCCAAGCCTGCTGCTAAAAAAGCAGTAAAGCCTGCCGCTAAAAAACCGTCACCAAAAGGCCCAAAAGCCATTGATCCAGATATGGATGATATGCTCGATCTAGAGGATGATCATGATACTGATGAGAATACATCGATGTCGGAGGACATGGAGGATTCACAGGAAATGGATCTTCCCATGGATGATGAAGAAATTAAATTCGACGATGAGCCCGCCGACATGGGCGACTTCGATGATGACGATGACGATGATTTTTAATCGCTGACGAACAAGAACTATTCAGGCTCGCTGATGAGCCATGGTGTTTTGCAACATCCTAATAAGCCGCTCCCTACAAAGAGCGGCTTCTTTTTTTCATAGCCTACGCTGTTCACCGTTCGTGAAATACGGAGGATTACTTTCTATACCCGAAA
>CANIAS010000093.1 GCA_947465495.1 Candidatus Pollutiaquabacter sp.
CTCAGGAGAAGGTAGTTCTACATAGGCCTTTTTCTCCAAATCAAAATAGGTGAAAGATTGCACTGGAATCTTATACTCGCCGGCGGTGCGTGGTATAATTAGGTAGTCGAACGACTTGCTGCCTGTAACGCCGCCTGCAGTGGCCGTAACATTGACTGCTTCTTTCGGCTCGTATGTTTCCATGTCGGGCGGAAAATCAATCACCGGTGGATCGACCAGCTTGATATTTCCTTTCCCGTTAATTCGGATTTTCAGTGTTACTGCTTCGTTTGATTTTGTTTTGGATTTGTCCAATGAAACTTCACACGAGAATTTGCCAACTGCCCCAGTAAATCCGGCCGGAGCTCCGCTTGGTAATTCTTTAACGTTTACACTCAGGGGTGAACTCTTCAACGGTACCTTCACATCCTGAACGGAGTTGTTAAAAAATGGATTATTGAAGAAAGGATCGTTGAAGAATTGGTCAAATGGATCGTTGCTGCGTTGACGTTTCGCTTGTACACGCGCGATGACCTCACCGTGCATAGGGTCAATTTCAAGCCGTCCTGAACGCTGTGGAAAAATCACTAATTTTTTGATGTCCGCTACCTTGTAGGCGACTCCGTCCACATTCTCCTGATGAAATTCCGGTTGCTGCGGCATGGCAATTTCCTGGCTCCAGAAACCACTCAGACTCGGAAGTTTATCGAGGGTGTAATTCAACAGCGTGACGCGAGTATAAAGTCGATACGTTACCACGATAGCTTCACCTTGATAAGCACTGCTTTTATCAATACTGGCTTTTAAAAAAACGTTCTTACTGGTAGCGCCGTTGTCGTTGGCTTGTCCATTTCCTCCGGACCTATTTCCTTTCGATACGTTAACCGTCACACTGTTTGAAATCAATTTATCGTTACCGGAATAAATCTCAGCACCTCCAATTTTGAAGGAGCCCTCTTTGACAGCCTCGAGTACATAAGTTAAAGTCAAGGACTGGGAAAAATTGCCGTTGATGATTTGAACGTTGGAAGATTGACTGGGTCCCATCAGTACGTTAAAGTCGCTAAACGATGGCGCCTTGAATCCTCGGGCATTGGCGGTGCCGTTAACGGTAAACGTGATTTGAAATTGGTCGCCGACGGATACACTGTTGGAAGTAACTGCTGCAGTGAAGCGGTCTGAATCCGCCAGCAACTGAAAAGGGTGCACCAAGGAGATGGCAACTACCAGCAACAGTTGCAGCCGTCGTATAAGTAGCGTTGGTTTGGATATAGTAGTGTTCATGGTGGATATATGGCAGTGAATTACCAGTTTTTGTCAATCACTGCTTTCGAGCCCTCCTTGCGGTTCAGTTTTTTCTGAAGATTTTTTTCGTCGTTGTTAAGGGCTTGCAGGATCTTTTCGGCGTCTTCCTTGCTGATGCCTTGCTTTCCGGATTTTCCTTGTTGCTGATCGCCTTTCTTTTCGTCCTTATTGGCAGATTCGTTTTGATCCTGTTGTTGTTTCTGCTGGTCCTTTTTATCTTGATTTTGTTTTTGTTGATCCTGCTTTTGCTGGTCTTTATTATCCTTATTTTCTTTGTTGTCTTTGTTTTGTTGTTGTTGCTGTTTTTGTAGCATCGATTGAGCATACGCCAGATTATAGCGTGTGTCGTTGTCTTTTGGGCTCAGTTTTAGTGATTGCTTAAATGCATCAATACTTTCTGTGTATTTTTTCTCCTGCAAAAGACTATTCCCCATGTTGTGAAGAGCGTTCGCTTTTTGTTCATTGCTTAAGTCTTTTCGTTGTAAAACTTGCTCGTATTGTTTGGTGGAATTTTCGAAATTTCCTTCTTTGTAATAGGTGTTACCGAGATTGTATTGCGCCACCTTATTTTCTTTGTCCACATTCAATGACTTGCGATAGCTCACTTCCGCTTCGTTGTATTTCTTTTCGTTATATAGTTTATTCCCGTTGCGAATAAGTTCTCCTGGGCGTTGTCCGCTGGAGGTGAGGAAGCAAAAACTCGCTGCACAAAGCAAAAGCCCTGCGTATCGAAAGTATTTATTTAATGCGTTGCTCATTTATTATCGAATAAATTCAAGGTAGACCACCATGGACTTTTTCGTTCCCCGATGATTGATTCAATCACTAGTAGTAGTACTGCGAATGCAAGAAAATACTGGAAGCGATCTTCGTAATCCGTGTATTGCTTGGTTCCGAAGGTCTTTTTTTCCATTCTTCCTATTTGATTCAAAATGGCTTGAAGTCCGTCGTCGTTACTCGTACTATGAATATATTGTCCTTTGCCTTCCGCTGCGATTTTCTGAAGGGTTGTTTCATCAAGATGTGTCATCACCGTTTGGCCATCTTGGTCTTTTAAGAATTCGGACACTCCGCCATTCCGGTATACAGGAATAGGTGTTCCTTCAACGGAACCCATTCCAATGGTGTGTATGATAACACCCGCCGCTGAGGCTTCTCTGGTTGCTTCTAGGGCGTCATCTTCGTGGTTCTCCCCATCGGTGATGATGATGAGTACTTTGTGTTTGTTATCGTTCCCTGTGTACGATTCCATCGCCAGACGAACAGCTGCCCCAATGGCAGTGCCTTGAGTTGGGATGATGTCTGTTTCTATAGTATTCAGGAATAGTTTGGCAGCTGCATAATCGGTTGTGATTGGCAGTTGCACATAGGCCTGACCGGCAAATACAATCATGCCGATTCGGTCGTTTTCCAAACGGTCGATCAAACGACTTATTACTTGTTTCGCACGCTCCAGTCTGTTTGGTTTCAAATCTTCAGCCTTCATGGAATTGGAAACGTCCAGCGCAATGATTACATCAACACCTTGACGTTTTACTTCTTCGAGGCGAGATCCGATTTGAGGATTAGCCCATGCCACGATTAGACTTGCAAATGCGCCCAACAGAAGGAACATTTTTATCCATGGTTTACGCTGACTCGTTTGAGCCATTAACTGATTGACCAAACTGTTATCGCCCAACCGTGAAAGTTGCTTCGAACGCTGCCTTAGCATGGCAATGAACAACAAGGCCAGTACGGGAATGACTAGCAATGCATAGAGATGTTCAGGATGTGCCCAGCGAAACATAGTTAGGGAAGTATTCTTAAGATGGTTTTTTGGAGAATGAATTCAATAAGTAACAGGACGAGTGCAGCTAATGCATATGGGTAAAATTCCTCGGATCGCTTACGGAATTCCATCACATCGATTTTCGTCTTTTCCAGTTTGTCAATGTCGGTATAAACTTCTTTTAGTTTATTCGTGCTGGTGGCACGGAAATACTTGCCTCCTGTTTCGTTGGCGATTGTTTTTAGCACCGACTCGTCGATCTGCACTGGTACATTTTGATACTGTATGCCAAATGGAGTTCGAAAAGGGTAGGGTGCAACTCCCAACGAACCTACGCCAATGGTGTAAACTCGGATGTTGAATGTCTTGGCGATTTCACCAGCTGTTTGAGGGGCTATGGCTCCAACATTGTTCACTCCGTCGGTGAGCAGGATGATAACTTTGCTTTTCGCTTTTGAATTGCGGATGCGATTTACTGCTGTTGCAAGTCCTTCACCTATCGCTGTTCCATCGGCCAGCATTCCACTTTCCAGTTTGCCAATTAAATTTTTAAGTACGCTGTGGTCGCTGGTCAGCGGACATTGTGTGAAACTTTCTCCACTGAATACCACCAGGCCGATTCGATCGTTTGGCCGGTTATCAATGAATTCTAGGGCCACTTTTTTGGCCGCTTCAATTCGGTTAGGTTTCAAGTCTTCGGCTAGCATCGATGGCGATAGGTCAAGCGCAAGGACGATATCGATACCTTCTGTGGTTACGCTTTGTGAATTGGAACTGGATTGCGGCCTGGCAAGTGCGAGGATCAATGCAGTGAACGTTAAACTGCGAAGAAGAATCGGTAGGTGCAAGAGTCGTTGGCGAAAAGTAGGACGATAAGCACCAAAATTAGCCAGCGAAGAGAATCGGAAGGTAGAGGACTTTTTGAGTTGAACCAAGACATAATAAATCACCATGGCTGGTACTATCAGTAGTAGCCATAAGTATTCAGGATTGGCAAAATGCAAGGCCGGTATCATGAGGAAGTTTCCTTTTCAGTAATGGTTGAAAGAGTAGCGGCAATGAATTTTCGGGCATCGGCCATGGATTGCTCGTTCTCGGTGACAATCGGGATGGCTTTGGCGAATTTGACAAGGTCGGCCAAACGAAGTATTGTTTCCAATGACTGAGTGTTTTCAGTAGCAATGGCATGTTTACGTAATCCAGAAAGTGTTTCATCGGTGGTTGACTCCAACGAAGAAACGCCATAACGTGCTTCAATGTAAGCACGCACTATATCCGAAAGGCGAATGTGATATTCTTTATAATTCCCTTGTTGCCATAATTTCTCACGTTCCAGTTGATCGAGTGCTTCAAGGGCGATTTCATGATCAGGACGTGCAGGGCGTTGAATAATCTGCGGTAGTACTGGCTTGTTTTTTATTTTACGATAAATCAAGTAACCTGCAATCGCGAAGATCAATAAAACAAATAATCCAATTATGTAGGGTAGCCACTCTCTCCAGTCAAACGGTGGATCCATCACTGGCTTAATATCTTTAAACGCTTTTGTAGTGTCAACAGGGATGGTCTTGATCGAAATGAGTTGGGCTTCAGTGGAAATTGTGTCTGTTTTTCCATCGCTGGCTGTGACTAGAAATTGGAATGGTTCAATTACATAAAACCCAGAATCAAATCCGGTAAAGGTCAATTGTTGTTTTAACGTAATGGCAGTTCCGTTGGGTTGCTTGGCGGTGTCGATGCCGGAGCGTTGAACAACATCCAGTCCATTCATGGTATCTGGAATGACTGGAAAACTTATCCGTTCGCCAGAGGATACTATTGCGGACAAGTTGATATGAAATTGTTCGCCGATACGAATTTGATTGGTGTCAAGCATTGCCTGAACACGCACGTTGGTGCCATGGGATGTTGCTGTACTTCCAAGGAATATTAGTGCCACGCCTACTACACGGCGCACTTGATAGACTAAATGATTTTTTAGACGTTGGGCGTTCATCGGCTTCCTCGACCTCTGTTTTTAAATAATTGCATCAACGGTTTTATATACGACCGATCGGTAAATAGCGTGGTAGAATCGACACCGGATCTGGCGAAAACATCTTTTATCCATTTATTCATTCGTTCGCGTTCACGCTGGTAATTTTCGCGTACTGTATCATCCGAAGTGTCAATTAATTTCCATACACCGGTTTCAGGGTCAAGGAGGCGAATCATTCCGACATCTGGTAAGGAGTCTTCTCCCGGATCTTGTATGCGCATGGCAACTAGATCGTGTTTGCGATTGGCTAGTTTGATGGCGTCTTCAAAATTACTACTCATGAAATCGGAGATCAAGAAACAAATGCTCCGCTTTTTGATAGCGTTGGTGAGGTATTTCAATGCAACGGATAGGTCGGTGCCGGCATGTGCTGGTTTGAATTCTATCAATTCACGGATGATGCGCAGAATGTGTGTCTTGCCTTTTTTGGGGGGAATGAATTTTTCAATCTGATCAGAAAAAAAGATGACACCAATTTTGTCGTTGTTTTGAATAGCTGAAAACGACAAGACTGCGCAAAGTTCTGTGATGAGGTCTTTTTTGAATTGCGTACGCGTACCGAAATCACCGGAAGCGCTGACATCCACCAGCAGGATAACGGTTAGCTCACGTTCTTCTTCGAATACTTTGACAAAGGGATGGCCGAAACGGGCTGTTACGTTCCAATCGATGGAGCGGATATCGTCACCGTGCATGTATTCACGCACCTCGCTGAACGCCATACCACGGCCCTTGAAGGCACTGTGGTATTCGCCCGAGAAGATGTGCGCAGAGAGTCCACGCGTCTTAATCTCGATTTTGCGGACCTTTTTAAGTAGTTCGGTCGTCTCCATGAATCAGCGAAGGGTATTGAAGGATCAAGGAACTTCGACAGTATTGAGGATATCGTTGATGATTTGATCAACAGAAATGTTTTCTGCCTCGGCTTCATAGGTGAGTCCGATGCGGTGGCGCATGACGTCGTGACAAACAGCACGAACGTCTTCCGGTATCACATAACCGCGGCGCTTTATGAAAGCGTAAGCCTTGGAAGCCAGAGCCAAGTTGATACTTGCACGGGGCGAACCGCCATAGCTGATAAGTTGTTGCAGACGACCGAGATTCACCTCGCGCGGGAATCGCGTAGCGAATACGATGTCTACGATGTACTTTTCAATTTTCTCGTCCATATAGACTTCACGGACAAGTCGACGTGCTTTAATTATTTCATCCGGATGTATGATGGGATTAATTTTAGGACTATCGCTCGCCATATTCTGGCGGATGATGGAGCGTTCGTCGTCGCGGGAAGGGTACCCGATGACAATCTTCAGCATAAATCGGTCTACCTGTGCTTCTGGCAGGGGATAGGTCCCTTCTTGTTCGATGGGATTCTGCGTGGCAAGAACCAGGAAGGGTTCATCGAGTGGATAAGTAGCGTCTCCGATGGTCACCTGACGTTCCTGCATGGCTTCAAGCAGCGCGCTCTGCACTTTTGCCGGGGCACGGTTTATTTCATCGGCTAGGATGAAGTTGGCGAATATCGGACCTTTGCGGACGTTGAAGGATTCTGACTTCTGGTTGTAGATGACGGTTCCAATCAGGTCGGCCGGCAACAGGTCGGGAGTAAATTGGATGCGGTTGA
>CANIAS010000094.1 GCA_947465495.1 Candidatus Pollutiaquabacter sp.
GGTGTTACAGCTTCACATTTGCTGCACGGTAGTGCTAATGCCATTGGTGGACAAACGCAGTTGATCAAGTTGCGTTGGGGACGTGCTCCGGAAGACTTAAAGTTTGCTGATTGGCCAGGTTACATCAAGTTCGCGCTCGGCGAGAATGTTAAACAAGCTAATTGGGGCGACTTGCAGACTGTTCGTTTTCCTCAGACCAGAATGGGTGTTGAGCAGGTGTATGTCGACTATTTCACAAGAGCTCGAGAATATGGACAACAGCAACGGAAGTGGAATTCCATGGATGCGCATTTGAAAAGTAATTCAACACCACCACGCCGGGATCTTGAACTGGATGCTTTGTCGGAGATTCTGGATAGCAAGCGCTTTATAACCTGTCACTCTTACGTGCAGAGTGAAATTAACATGTTGATGCACGTCGCTGACAGTTTTGACTTCCAGGTAAACACCTTTACGCATATTCTGGAAGGATACAAAGTAGCCGACAAAATGAAAGATCACGGTGTACGTGGCGCTTCGACTTTCAGCGATTGGTGGGCCTATAAATTCGAAGTTTATGAAGCGATTCCATACAACGGAGCTATCATGCAAAAAGAAGGCGTATTGGTTGGTTATAATTCCGACGATGCGGAAATGGCTCGCCGCCTGAACCAGGAAGCCGCCAAAGCCATGAAGTACGGCGGTGTTACGGAAGAAGAAGCCTGGAAATTCGTCACACTTAATCCTGCAAAAATGTTGCGCATCGACGATAAGGTAGGCAGCATAAAAGTCGGAAAGGATGCTGACATCGTGGTTTGGAACGATTATCCCATGAGCATCTACGCACATCCGTTACAAACATATGTAGACGGAATTCCTTATTACGACAGTGAGCGTGATGCCGTCTTGCGTGAAGAAATTCGTAAGGAGCGCAACAGACTCCTACAAAAAATGAATGAAGTCAAATTGAAGGGAGAGAACGTACAGAAACCTTCGGTGAAGCCACAATTGCTAAAGCATTGCAACGACGAAGAATTGTTCTCCATTCACTGATTAATAGCACTCCCCAAAGCACATTATCATGAAAAGACATCACTCCATCTGCCTCTTCTTAGCCATTATCTTATTGGCCATGAAGACCCATGCTCAGAACCCTACACCAGCTGTCCCACAGCGCGAGTCAATACTGCTAATGAATGTGACCGCTCACATCGGCAATGGCAATGTCATCGACAATGCAGTCGTTGGTTTTGAGAATGGTAAAATTACATTGGTAGCTGATGCTAAAACAATCCGGTTGAAAAAAGACAGTTATGCGAAAGTGATTGATGGATATGGCAAGCATGTATATCCTGGGCTTATTGCCTGCAATACCACCTTGGGACTGACAGAAATTGACATGGTCCGATCCACGTTGGATTATAACGAAGTAGGGGAGATGAATCCGAATGTTCGCAGCATCATTTCATACAACACCGATTCTAAGGTTATTCCTACCGTACGTAGTAATGGTATTCTGATGGCGGAAGTCTCTCCTCGCGGGGGAATGATTTCTGGAACATCTTCTATCGTGCAATTGGATGCATGGAATTGGGAGGATGCTGCAGTCAAGACCGACATTGGCATCCATCTGAATTGGCCACAAATGTATGTATGGCAGGGTGGTGGACCGGAGGCTGAAGAAAATCAGCGACAGAGCATGCAGCGTAATCTCACCACGCTTCAGCAATTTTTCAAAGAGGCCAAAGCCTATACAGAGGAAGCTGCCCCACAAGAAGTGAATGTCCGTTTCGAAGCGATGCGTGGTATTTTCAGTGGTAAGCAAAAGCTGTTCGTTCATTGCGGTTATGTCAAGGAAATTGAAGCAGCTGTTTTGTTTTGTAAAAAATATGGAATACAAATGGTGCTTGTTGGAGGATCTGACGCATGGCGCGTTGTTGACTTGTTGAAAGAGAACAAGATTCCTGTTGTACTGGGCCCCACACATTCATTGCCGCCCCGTGAAGATGACGATACAGATCTGCCCTATAAACTGCCTTATTTGTTACATCAAGCTGGTATTGATTGTGCCATTTCCATTGATGGCTCTTGGCAAGTACGGAATCTCCCCTTCATGGCAGGAACCGCTGCCGGTCGCGGTCTTTCTAAAGAGGATGCATTGATGATGGTAACGGCTGCACCTGCACGTATCCTCGGATTGGATGCCAGTGCAGGAACGTTAGAGGTGAACAAAGATGCTACGCTAATCATGTCATCTGGTGATTTGCTAGACATGCGTTCAAGTGTTGTTGAAGCGGCCTTTATTCAGGGTCGAACCATTAACCTGGACGATGTTCAAAAGCAACTCTACCATAAATACATGGATAAGTATGGGTTGAAATGACCTAAATTTTCCACAATTTTAAAGATGGCAAGCAACAACAGCTTGCCATTTTTAGTGCAGTACATTTTAGACGACAATTCTGACTTCGGCGATAACTTACTTTTTCGGATATTCGCAGACATAAACTAGTTTCATGAAAAAATTACTCTTATTAGTAGCAGGCATCGCCCTAATCGCTTCCTGCACCACGAAAAAAAGTACCGAAGAAAAAGCCGCAACGGATTCCACTTCCTTTGATTACATGGCCGAACGATTCGCAGACGTGCAGGTATTACGTTACGAAGTAAAAGGCTTCGAAGAACTCACGTTACAACAGAAACAGCTGGCGTTTTATCTTTATAAAGCTGGATTATCCGGACGCGACATTTTCTACGACCAGAAATATCGTTACGGAATCACCTTACGTAAAACTCTAGAGTCCATTCTGGAGAATTATAACGGTGAACGTAGTGGCGAGCAGTGGAACCTGTTTCTCACCTATTGCAAACGATTCTTTTTCGCTAACGGAAACCATCATCACTACTCGAGCGACAAACTTATTCCTGGTTGTAGTGTAGCGTATTTCAATTCGTTGGTCAGCAACGTGGAGGATGCTAAATTGCCACTCGGCGGTCTTTCTAAAAATGAATTCTTGGATAAATTTGACAAGGTTATTTTCGATCCTAATCTTGATCCTAAAGGAGTTGATCTGAGTGCCAAGGACGTGATAGTCGCATCGTGTAATAATTTCTATTCAGGTGTTAATCAGGCGGAAGTGGAAAAGTACTATGCAGATTTGAAATCGAAAGACACAACAAATCGCTCTCAAATTGGCTTCAATACTCAATTGGTTAAAGAGAATGGAAAGTTAGTGGAGAACGTTTGGAAATCCGGAGGCATGTATGGCCCCGCCATCGACCAGATTATTTTTTGGTTGTCAAAGGCCGAAGGGGTCGCTGAAAACGACGCTCAGAAAAATACGATTCATCAGCTGATCGAATTTTACAAGACAGGCGATCCTAAACAATTTGATAACTATAACATCGCTTGGGTGGCTGATACTGCCGCACGTATTGATTTCGTGAATGGATTCATTGAGGTGTATCAAGATGCGTTGCAAAAGAAGGGTGCATTCGAAAGTACTGTATCAATGAAAGATATGGAAGCCACCAAACGTATTGCTGCCATATCCAAAGAAGCGCAATGGTTTGAAGACCATTCAGCAATCATGGATGCACATAAAAAGAAAAACGTACGTGGCATTTCTGCCAAGGTTATTACGGTTATCGGTGAAGTCGGTGATGCAGCACCTGTAACACCCATTGGAATCAATCTTCCTAATAATGAATGGATCCGTGAAGAACATGGTTCGAAGTCGGTGTCTTTAGGCAACGTAGTAGAGTCGTACAATTATTGTAGAAGCAAGAGTCCGATGATCGACGAGTTCGGCGCATCGAAAGAGGTGAAAGAACGTGTCCGTAAGTACGGCGCTTTATCGGGTGAATTGCATACTGATATGCATGAGGTCATTGGGCATGCTTCCGGGCAGATTAACGATGGAGTAGGTACTACGGATATTACCTTGAAAAATTACGCCGGCGTTTTGGAAGAGGCCAGGGCAGATTTGGTTGGGTTGTATTTCATCATGGATCAAAAACTGGTTGACATCGGCGTGATGCCTACACTGGAAGTTGGTAAGGCCCAGTATGATTATTACATCATGAATGGCATGATGACACAACTCAATCGCATCGAACCTGGCAAGAATTTAGAAGAGGCGCACATGCGCAATCGTCAGCTGGTGGCTTCGTGGGCTTTTGAAAAAGGAGCCAACGATCAAGTTGTTGTAAAAGAAGTGCGTGACGGAAAAACCTATTTCGTGGTGAAGAATTACATGAAATTACGTGAACTATTTGGTCAGTTATTACGCGAAATTCAGCGCATCAAGTCCGAGGGAGATTTTAATGCCGGAAAGAATTTGGTAGAGAATTATGGCGTGAAAGTAGATCAGTCATTATTGGCAGAAGTTCACACGCGCTATGAAAAGCTGAACATTGCTCCTTATATGGGCTTTATCCAGCCGAAGTTAGTTCCCGTTATGAATGGAGAAAATATCACCGATGTAAAAGTCGAGTACCCCAACGATTTCATTGGACAAATGTTGGAGTATGGTAAGGATTATTCGTTCTTGAAATAAACCAAACGATTAGTAGCAGAACGGCCGGAAGCAATCAAGTTTCCGGCCGTTCTGCTTTTATGGATGGTTCATTTTACGATGTATGAGACACCCTACGAAGTATCCTTGATATTCGAGCTTCATTGTGCAAGGATCAATCGCACTGTTTCTTGTGTGATAGAATGGTAATTATTCTTGGATGCAGTAAAGATTTTTTCTGCTTCTTTTTTGCCTTGCTTCGTTTTTACAAGTTCCTGAAAAAGAGGTTTTACGTATTTCCGACGCCCGACTTCGTTCAGGAATTTTTCCACGACCGGGTAAATGGCTGTTTGGTTGTTGGCAAGACAACACATCATCCAGTTGAACAAAATTTCGTTGTTGCCGCTTTGAGAGAAATGAAACTCGTTGTCTAAATCTGAAAGTTGTTGTGGTGTCAATGTAGCGGGTAGTACTTGCAGGAAATGAATCCATTCGAAAGCACTCCAGACTGCCGTATTTAATTGGTGGGCAGGTGTGCCATGATACCATTGTTGCGCTTGTTGTTCTACGACATTGAACTTGGTGGAAGTAATAACCTTGCAGTTGGAAGGAAGTCCTGGTTGATACACCCATTCATTGATCTTTAACGTTTCAAAAGCGGATGAGTCGTTGATGAATAGTGAGTCTTTCAACTCTTGAAGGAATGCTTCTGTGGTAATCGTTCTGAAGGAATATTGGTGGAAATAATTTATCAGGAACTCATCCCATTTCTCGCGGCCCACATAATCTTCGATCAGCATTAGTAGATTGTTGCCTTTTTCATAGGCGATGTCGGTCATTCCATCGTCGGGGTCTCGACCTTCCAACTGTAATTTGAGGCGGGTATCCGGATTCGTTGACCCCAATTCTTCAATAGTTTCTAAAAGGTCTTTCTGACCGAGCTTACGTTGCATATCGGCAAAATCCTTCCCGTAAAGAGATTCCATGATGCGATTTTCGAAGTAAACAGTAAAACCTTCATTGAGCCAGAAATCGTTCCACGTAGCATTGGTAACTAGATTGCCGCTCCAGGAGTGAGCGAGTTCATGTGCCACGAGGGTCGTCAACGAACGATCTCCAGCGATAATGGTGGGAGTGGCAAAGGTTATTCTTGGATTTTCCATTCCACCGAATGGAAAACTAGGTGGCAATATGATCAAGTCGTAACGCTCCCATACGTATGGGCCATAGATTTTTTCGGCAGCGTTAATCATGTTGGGGAGATCCTGAAATTCATAGGTAGACTTTTCAAGCATAGTTGGCTCTGCATAAACGCCACTACGTTGATCGAGTTCATGAAATTCGAAATCTCCTACCGCGATAGCTAGCAAATAGGCAGGAATTGGTTGTCGCATGGTAAAGTGATACAATCCCGATTCATTTTTATAAGTAGGATTCTCAGCACTCATTACAGCAAGCATGGTAGGTGGTACATGAAGCGTGGCCTCGTAGGTGAATCGTATGCCTGGGCTATCTTGTATAGGCACCCATGTGCGAGCGAGTATGGCTTGCGATTGACTAAAAAGAAACGGTTGATTCTTCCCTGCCGTTTGCTGCTTATTCAGCCATTGTAATGCGGCCGCATCAGGCGAGGTTTCGTATTGGATGGTTATCCCTCCTGCGGTATCTTGAATTGGAATACGTAATGCTTGTCCGAGAAATTCTAGGGATGGGTCCATTCGAAACGGTACTTGTCCGGTTTTAGATTGAACGGATTTGATGGTCAACCCACGGGTATCCAGCACTAATTCTTTAGCGTCGGGTGCAGCTGTATAATTGATATAGGCGCTGCCTTGCAAGGTGCGGGTTTCAAAATCGACGCGGAGGTCCAGGCTTAGGTGTGTGACTACTGCCATTTCAGGTCGAGCGAAAGAGTGAGGGTCGTGTTGAGCCATGATGTTGTAGGAGGTCATGAAGACCATTAGTAGCGAGAATATTGTTGTTTTTTTCACCTTCGAAAGATAGCAATCTCGGTGATGGAGGGAATGAATACATTTCTTATATTTGTTTAAATAATGATCCGATGAAAAAGCATCTCCTGTCTTTCCTCCTAATTTCTTTTTTATTCGCTTCAGCGAATGCACAATCGACTAAAACCAGTTCGTATGGCGATAAAATAACGGCCGAAAA
>CANIAS010000095.1 GCA_947465495.1 Candidatus Pollutiaquabacter sp.
TACACCATCAGCTTCTGTTCCTCGAAGAGAACGGTAGAATCCAGTTCGCGCGCAGGAGTTCGGACGACAATCGTCCTTGTCGCTCGCGATCCGTTCCCTTTGCAGTTGGAAGCTACCACTTGTAATACGATGGTTCCGGTGTACCCTGAACGAACCTGCAAGTTGATACTCGTTGTTCCTTGTCCGCTCACAATCGTTGCAGCCGGGCTGGAAACTGACCACGTGTAGGTAGTGGCGTTGGCAATGGCATTCACCGAGTAGTTTCCGGAAATAGCCGGTGCCGACGGTGGTGTGATGTACAAACGTGCACTTGGAGTTGATCTCACCACCGATAACGCGAGATTTTTCCCGATACCATTGCCGCAGCTGTTGATCGGAATCACGGAGAGTTGTCCACCGGAGAAGTTACTGGCGAATCGTACCGTAATGCTATTGCTGGTAGATGAACCGGTACAACGCGCCGGCAAGATCCAACGGTACGAAGATGCACCGGGGACAGCCGGAATCGTATAGAATTCAGCAGAGCTTTTGCAAACGAGCGGAACTCCTTGAATATCCTGACGAGCCACGGGAGGGCCGATGATCAAGTGTAAGTAGAAAAGATCACAATCGATACGAATCGAATCCTCTTCGGACACCGAATAGGTTTTTCCGTTTTTTGACCATTTGAATGGCGCACAAACCACCGCTGTGGTATCATAGCGATTCAACTGAACGCACGAAGTAGAGCCAAAAACACCGGTTAACGTGCTTCCTGATTCCAAGTTCAACTGGTAAATCCTGCAATTGGCTGTATCGTTGACATAATACCGTCCCGGATCATTGTACACCTGATTATTGACCGGCCAAGTATAGGGAGGATTGGACACATTTGTCTGGATGACTTGTGTTACTACCGAATTACAGAAGTCCAGTGTATCCGGAATGTTGTCGCCGTCAGAATCTGGGAACGGTCCGGAGAAAATGGCTGTGCCGTGGCCCGTCTGATACCCTTTGGTGAAAGTGCCCATGGAACAAACGGAATAGCTTCCGCCGCCGCCGCCGCCATTACCTCCATTTTTACCTATGCCACCGCCACTGTAGCCACCACCGCCGCCGCCGCCACCGGATCCTTTATCCGGATCAAGTGAATTCAAGAATTTACAGGTAGGTGTACCGCCTTCACCACCGCCACCAAAACCGCCATCGCCTCCGGCATTAGGAGACACGCCAGCTTGATCCGCTCCCTGGGTGCAGCCAGAACCGCCGACCGCAACGTATTTACCGTTGTTGTCCGTAATGTCTTTGCCTCCATTGGAGAACCCGCCACCGCCGGCACCATTACTCATGGGTTTACCGTCGTTTGAAGCATTCAATCCTCCTGGACCACCTTGAGTTCCTGAGCTTAGTCCTCCGGAAGCATCCAGCGTGACGACCGCATCGTTTCCATTCTGGACTTTACCAGCGCCACCGCCGCCACCGGCAATGATCAAAGCCGTCGGGCCGTTGGGCGTCTGCCTGAAAACAGCAGTCCTGCCTCCACCACCTCCTCCTGAGCGGTGTTCATTCGAACAACCGTCATCCAGAATTTCAATCGTATTGTCTACGGCGAACTTGACAGCACCGATTTCGGGGTCGACCAGCCAGACCACCTTGAACTTAGGGGTCCAATTCTGCAGCAACCCACAGCCTTGACAAGTTCCGTCCTCCCCTTGTTGTCCGACAACAATATCAAGGGTGTCGGAAGTAGTCAAGTTATACCATCCTTGCATCCGAGCTCCTTTCCCGCCCTGATATGCGGTTACACCATTTCCCGGAGCGATGTTGCCTCCTTGTGCGCCACAAATGTCAATGAAATATAATCCGTTCGATGATGGTACGAAAATCTGACGCTGCGTCGGGTAATTATTAAAGATGCCTTCCGTGCAATCAACAATTCCGTTCGCGTTGACATCAGCGATATCATCATTACAACCACAGGGGCCAGGAGGTGAACTCAAACTGTCGCTGTAGAAAGCATTGGCCGGACAGGGGTCGCAAAGATTTCCAGTTCCATCGAAGTCCCCGTCGAATTGGTCAGGATTGAAGGTATAGTCACAATTATCCTCATCACTAAATACCAGGTCTCCATCCTCATCGACCACGTAGGTGAGCCGAAGCCAACCGTCACCCTCGTTGGAAGAGCGAAACAGGTAAGATGAATCCACTTTTACGATGACCTGTTCTCCGGCAGCATTGTATGTAGGAGTTGTGCGGATTTTTGATCCGCCCCGTCCGCCATAGCCACCACCGTAAACTGCACCGGTTTCCGTGAATCCACCGCTGCATCCGCCGCCGCTGAAGCCGCCGCCGCCGCCGCCGCCGCCATAAAACTCACCGTTATAGGCTGGACCGCCTTCACCACCGCCTCCCCAGCCACCATCACCGCCGGCGTTGCCGGAATTACCACCCCTATTACCTCCTAAATAACTTTGGCCGCCATTAGACTTGGCATTATTATTACTGTCGTAACAACCTGCGCCATTCGTCAGGTATCCACCGCCCGCAGATCCATTAAATGGGTCAGTATTATGATTGCAATCTCCTACGGCAGTACTGGGTGTTTGTCCACCTGACCCACTGGTTCCACCGTTGGAATTGCAACTGGGACCGAATCCTGCACCGCCATCTTCTTTCACCCAATTGTACCAATTGTAGACGGAGCCTTCCGGTTTACAATTTATTCCTAGGTTGTCGTAATAACCGCTGTTGCACGAATCAATTTCGGAATAATAAGAATACTGGGTTAGATCTTTATCGGGTGCATTGAGTGCACGGTTGTAGGCTTGGAATCCGGCACCGCTGGCTCCTCCTCCACCTCCGGCAATCAGGAATTGAACATCCATGTTGCTTGGCGTTGAAAGGGTAGAAGGATATTGGAACTTTACAATGGACGTAGATCCGCCACCGCCACCGCCGGAAAACTTGAATTTGTCCGAGGTGACACCATAAACACCTTTCTGCCCAACGGAAACTCGGAACGAATCTCCTTGTTGCAGGTAATAGTACCCTTTGACATAACTGCCCTGCATACCTTTCCATGCTGCTACATTTCCGCCTTGAGCACCGGCAGCCTCCATCTTATACCAACCTGTAGTGGGTATGGTGAAGAGTTGAAAAACCGGCGATTGGTAAGTGAAATACCCTTCCTGACAATCGATGACGCTATTGTTATCCTCATCGACATCCGGTGTGTTGCAACCGCATACACCCGGGGTAGAAGTAATAGCCGAATTATCCGGGCATGGATCGCAGACATCTCCCACTCCATCACCATCTCTGTCCGACTGGTTGTAGTTAGGCATATAGATGCAATTATCAAACGGATCGAAAATATTGTCGCCATCGGAATCTAAATAAGGACCAAAAATGGAGACAAGCCCATTGCCCGCGTTCGCGCCCTGATCCTGACTCAAACCGTTGGTATTTGCGGAGGAGATGATATACGATCCACCGCCACCAGCGCCATTGGCTTGATTCGCACCGCCACCGCCGCTATAGCCACCGCCACCACCGCCACCGCCATCAATCGTACTAGTAGCCGGGCCACCTTCACCGCCGCCGCCCCAACCGCCATCGCCGCCGATGTTGCCGGAGTTTCCTCCATTATTACCGCTTAGATAGGCCTGACCTCCGTAGGACAGTAATGTGTTTCCGTTGCCAGTGTAGTGACTGCCACCATCGCCATTATAACCGGCGCCGCCTGCACCGCCACGATAATCCGAACCAAGTCCACCGCCACCACCGCCAGTGCCACCGGAACCGGCCGCCGATTGTCCATTGTTGGTGGTAAGACCCGGCGATCCGTCGTAATTGGAACCGGCACCACCGCCACCGCCTGCTATGAGGAGGGGTGTATATGTTGAACCGTTGACCTTGATGACAGAGGAAGAACCGCCGCCACCGCCACCACTGGGATTATTACCAACCGATTGCCCGGCATTTCCGGAACTTCCTACAGCAATTCGAAGCGCATTACCGGCCTGCAGTTGCACAAAGGCACGCATGTGAGCTCCTTTGCCGCCGACGTGGCTACCCGCAGGACCACCTTGACCTCCGAGGGCTTCTACCTGATACCATCCGGACGTCGGGATAGTATACGTTTGAAATGTAGTACTCTGAAATCCGAATACCGGACCCTTGCAGGCATCCCCTATTCCATCGCCGTTCAAATCTTTCTGGTCAGGGTTTGGTGTTTGCGGACAATTATCCATCACATCCAAGACACCATCCTGATCGGTATCGAGCGTAAAAGGACCGGTGACGGTCACTTGACCGTCATTAAAATTGTTTCCACTTACCAGAACGAGGGAACCCGTCTGTGCTGCGGGTGCTATGTAAGACCCACCGCCGCCGCCACCGGCAGCGGATTGATTACCACAGCCACCACCACCACCACTATAACCACCGCCACCGCCTCCGCCTCCATTACGAGCTGTTTCTTGACCTGTTGAACTGCTAGTAGATTCATAGTATTGACCGCCTTCACCACCTCCGCCCCAACCACCGGAGCGCAGATTATTGGAGTTGCCGCCGTTATTACCGTTTACATAGGATTGCCCGCCATAGGCAAGAAGAGTAGTACCGTTACTGGCATAATGCGAACCTCCGTCACCATAATAACCAGCTCCTCCACCTCCTCCAAAAAAGTCTGATGAATTTCTTCCACCGGAGCCGTTTGTCCCACCTGCTCCCGCAACATCACTTCCCGATGTATTACCGGCTTGTCCGTTCTGCTGCACAAGCCCCGGCAATCCGACAGCGGGATTGTAGGAAAAGCTGCCACCGTTGAGAGCCGCACCTCCACCTCCACCGGCGATGAGGATAGGAGTCTGGTTTGAACCGTTAAGGAGCACAACGGATGAAGCGCCACCGCCGCCGCCGCCGTAATAGATAATCCCTTGGCCCAATGAAACAAACGTTGGACTTTGACCCCTTCCCCCAGCTGTTAACAACAGGTGGTCACCCTGATTGAGTGAGTAGTAGCAACTGACCGTTGCACCGCCGCCACCTGAGGCTTTATACATTCCGCCACCCATAGCACCACGCGCTTCGAATTTGTAGAGCCCGCTGGCCGGAGCGTAAAAATGCTGGAAGATGCTTCCTTCGAACGAAAAAACCTTGGTGGTTGCCTGTCCGGCTGCCAACAGGTGGAAAGCCAGCAGAGCGGAGGTCATCAGAAGGACGTGTGAACGTTTCATAGATCAGAGGTTGTTGGAGTCGTGGGTGAAAGGAGAATGGTGTATAGTGTAACCAACTGTATTATAATACTTTAATTATGGTCTTAGCAGGTTCAATATTATGGTCAATTTTGGAAATCCAAGATCGGACAGAACATTGACCAACTCTATTTTATTGATTTGTTTAATCTTAGAAAATACCCAAAAAAGAAATTTCCCATTTTCGGAATAAATCAAAGCTAACTTAATATCCTCAGAAAGGCAATAGCACAAATATGCTACAGCGCCTATTCGTTTTTTTTTGTTAAAAATCAAACTTGTTAGAATGACTGTAGCAAGATTGTGGCACGAGGCCATCGTTATTCAACCCTTTTATTGATGAAAAAAGGCTTTTATCTGGATGGGAAAAGAATCACTTCGACGGATATATCCATCGAAGCGAACTTGTGATTACCGACTTAGCTAATTTAAAGTTTTACTGGGCCTCGAGCGGACTTGTCCCGAGATTGTCGAGGGAGTCGAGAGGCCCTGTTGAATGGTTAATTATGAATTCTGTATTTATTGTATCGCCACCTTCACACTCCTCACCTCCTCCCAGGCTTTCAAGTTCAACTGATAGAGCCCGGCAGCGGGGCTATCGAGTTCGAGCGGCATTTCAGCCGTGTTGGCAGGAATGACCACGGAACGGACTAAGCGACCATCCATCGAATAAATTTCGAGTATCGCATTAATCTCCATGGGTACCGTCCTCACCGTGAAGAGGCCGTTATTGGGATTCGGATACACCATCAGCTTCTGTTCCTCGAAGAGAACGGTAGAATCCAGTTCGCGCGCAGGAGTTCGGACGACAATCGTCCTTGTCGCTCGCGATCCGTTCCCTTTGCAGTTGGA
>CANIAS010000096.1 GCA_947465495.1 Candidatus Pollutiaquabacter sp.
CAAGGCTTGGGGAGGTAATTTGCCAAATTGCTGTGACTGCAATACGGTGGAAGCCGACAAGGCAGCTCCTTTGCGGCGCGTAATGGTATCTGTTTTTGAATATTCTCCCTTTTCCATCGCTCTCGGTTTGTTGCTGTGATGACTGTTACGCACGTCGGGCGCCCGTCCAAAGGGTTTCGAAAGTACCGAAAAGTCAGGGGTTAGACAACCTCTGTTCATAACTTGAATAGTCGAACACCATCCGGCCAATCCAATAAAGCTGCCACTCAGTTGTTTAGCAAAAAGTCCTGCGTACACGCTTTAAAATTGTCCCTTCCTGCAAGTATGATTACCAACAAATATCACTTATTTAATTTATGTTATAGTATTATACTTCAATATTTTATATTAATTTACTTGAACAATTTTACAAGTGTTCAAAGTATCATTTAGAAGCGGTGGGTGAAGTGCCATTTTGCTTACCTTGCGCCATCAAGTCCAACGTATGAATTTCCTTGATTTTGAAAAACCGGTTGCTGAATTAATCGACCAGATTGAAAAGCAAAAACTCATCGGCGAAAAGTCTAAAGTAGACGTGAGCGTTGCCGTCCGACAGCTGGAAATCCGGCTCGAAGAAACGCGTCGCAATTTGTACAGTAAGCTTACGCCTTGGCAAAAAGTACAGTTATCCCGTCATCCCGATCGCCCCTATTCCCTTGCCTATATCCAGGCGATAACTGATTCTAATTTTGTTGAATTATTCGGCGATCGTACCGTCAAGGATGACAAAGCCATTGTAGGCGGATTAGGTTCTATCGACGGTCAGACTGTGATGTTTATCGGTCAGCAAAAAGGTACAACTACCAAGCAGCGACAATACCGCAACTTCGGCATGGCCAACCCTGAAGGTTATCGCAAAGCCTTACGACTTATGAAGCTGGCCGAAAAGTTTGGCAAACCTGTGGTCACACTCATCGACACGCCAGGCGCTTATCCCGGTCTGGAAGCAGAAGAACGCGGTCAAGGAGAAGCCATTGCGCGCAATCTGTTCGAAATGGCCCGCTTAAAAGTTCCAGTGGTGTGCATCATCATTGGAGAGGGTGCTTCTGGAGGCGCCTTGGGAATTGGCATTGGCGACCGTGTTTTTATGCTTGAGAATACCTGGTATTCGGTCATTTCCCCTGAATCATGTTCGTCCATCCTTTGGAGAAGCTGGGACTTCAAAGAAAAAGCCGCTGAAGTTCTTAAACTCACCGCTGACGATATGCTCAAAAATCGCTTGATCGACGGCATTATAAAAGAACCTGTCGGTGGCGCCCATTCTCGCCCTGAGGAAATGTTCAAGCGCGTAAAGGCAGAAATCACGAAGTCTTTACAGGAGCTTGGAGCACTTTCAACACAAACACTGGTCAATCAGCGCATTGAGAAGTTTTGCTCAATGGGCGTTGTCGGACAATCCAACTGATCGCCAATTTCGGACGTCCTATGATCTCTTTCCCAAATTGCAAGATCAACCTGGGACTAAACATCGTTGGAAAACGTGCGGATGGGTTCCATGATATCGAAACCATTTTCTATCCACTACCCTGGAGTGATATTCTGGAAATAACACGTACTACGGATAAAGAAAGCGGTATCGATTTCCGATCCAGTGGTATTCGTATTTATGGCGGCAAAGAAACCAACCTCTGTGTGCGAGCCTATCAACTCGTAGCAAAAGACCATCCCATCGGTGCCGTACGCATGCACCTTCACAAGATCCTACCTATAGGAGCAGGCTTGGGCGGAGGTTCGTCAGACGCTGCGTTCGCCTTGCGTTCCATTAACAACTTATTCCAACTCAAATTATCCGATGAGCAATTGGAAAAGTATGCCAGCGAGCTTGGAAGTGATTGCCCGTTTTTCATCCGAAATAAACCGGTTTTCGCGACCGGACGAGGTGATATTTTTGAAGATGTCAAACTACGTCTAGACGATTATTACTTTGTTGTAGTCAAGCCCCGCATTCATGTCAGTACCGCCGACGCATACGCCGGTGTAACACCCAGTAAACCGATTGTATCGTTAAAAGAAGCCATACGTAAACCCGTAGAAACCTGGAAAGACACCATCAAGAACGATTTTGAAAACACGATTCTTGAAAAATATGCTGCCATCCGGAAAATAAAGAAAAGACTTTACGACGAAGGAGCTACTTACGCATCGATGAGCGGTAGCGGATCCTCCGTGTTTGGCATCTTCAAAAAAACGATTGACTTGCACCTACACTTTAGAAGTTCGACGGTATGGCAAGGCCATGCTGCCGTTTAGAAGCAGTGATAAAAAGTAGTTGATTCCAATCGGGCACTTCGCTTTAATGCGTATTTTGAATTCAGGAATCACACCCGCTACTGACGGAAATTCATCCTTTTGAACATGGACAACAATCTTCACATTTACACCTCATCAGCCGGATCGGGTAAGACTTTTACACTGGTTAAAGAATACCTAAAAATCGTACTTCGAAGTCCGGACGAGTACCGCCATGTACTGGCCATCACCTTTACCAACAAAGCTGCCGAGGAAATGAAGCTCCGCGTCATTGAAGCGCTGGTATCTATGAGTTCAGGAGCATCCAGTGATTTGATGTTACAACTGACAGAAGAATTAAGCTCCATTGATTTACAAGAACGTTCGGGCATAGTTTTAAAGAAAATACTTCACGATTATCCATCGTTCTCCATCAGCACCATTGATAGTTTTTTCAGCAAATTGCTGCGTGCTCTGGCTCGTGAGATCCATCTGCCATTACGCGCAGAAATACAACTTGAAGAAGATGATGCTGTACTGGAAGTAACCGACCGTTTGTTGCATCAGGCCGGCAACGACAAAGAACTGGCCGATTGGTTACAACAACTGATCTTAAAAAAACTAGAAGAGGATAAAGGATGGAATCTTGAAAAAGACATCCAATGGATCGCTAAAGAGCTATTGAAGGACCGTGGCGAAGAACATAAGAACTTAAGCCGCCAAGAGATCCAACGCATCATTCAAGAATTAAAAGAGTTACGCAAATCATTCGAAAGCGATTTACAATCCATTGGAGATCGCGCCACCACGCACATAGAAAATCAAGGTTACAACAACAAAGATTTCTTTCAAGGTGACCGAGGAGTAGCGATGTTTTTCCAAAAAATCAGGCATGGTAGAAATGTAGATGATTTTAAAATCAACAAGTTTGTGCGAAATGCCGTCGTATCAATCGACGGATGGCTGAACTCAGCGGGAAAGAAAAACCCTGCAAAAATAGCCTTGGTAGAATCCTTTTTATGGCCGTTACTGATCGAAGCAAATGGAATCATCCAAACCCGAATACGTGGATACGTCACCAGTATTCAGTTGCTACGTACATTATACTTGTTTGGAATCGTAAATGATCTTTCCCGTCAATTCGCCGACTATCGTAAAGAGAACAACCAACTTTTAATCTCGGATACAGCTAAACTTTTACAAGGCATTATTACAGGCGAAGACACACCGTTCATTTATGAAAAAACAGGCAATCGTTACAAATACTTACTGATTGATGAATTTCAAGACACATCAGAAGTTCAGTGGGCGAATCTGTTACCACTCGTCATAAACTCCTTAGGCAGTGGGTTTATGACATTAATAGTCGGCGATGCCAAGCAATCGATTTACAGATGGCGAGGAGGTGATTTGAAATTGCTGTTAACCGGTGTAAAAAACCACTTGAAAGGATTTGAAGGGATTACTAAAAACCATAATCTAACGACTAATTTCCGCAGCAAGTTTGAGGTGGTGAAATTCAACAATCTTTTGTTTTCGAAGGTCCCCGAACTACTAAAAAACCTACCAAATGTCAGCGACCTCAGCTTATTGGATTTAGCCTACGGCGAAGGACTTATTCAAAAAGTAGCTGCGAAAAATGATCGTGGCGGGTATGTTGAATTACGTTTATTCGAAAATAACGATGACACTTCAAGCGAGGATGCTGCCGACAGTTATGACGAAGAATTCGGCAAGCAATCGAAATGGAAAAAGAATGCACTTGAACGATCCTACGAAGTCATTGTAGACTTGATTAAGCGAGGATATCATTACAGAGACATCGCTTTTCTCGTTCGTAACAACAAAGACGGAAATGTAATCTCGAATTTTCTTTTTGAAAAAGGAATCGACAAGATTATTACTCCCGATTCAATGTCGATCAGTGGATCTCCCAAAGTACGATTTCTCATCAATGCCTTTCGATTATTAGCCGACCCCAAAGATGCTATTGCGAAGAGTCAGCTACTTTATTACCATATTATTTCCACAGGAAAAGATCCGGGAGGGCTGCATTCCATCTTCATGCAGCCTGATTCGAGAAAAAAGAAAAAAGATACCGGAACCGCTCAATCCACCTTATACGACATGGATGCGCTCACGACAAACGCATTCAACCAACACCTTCCTCCTGCTTTTACCCAGCACTTATCATCCTTGTCAAAGTTGCCAGTCTATGAAATCTCCGAACAACTAGTTCGTATTTTCAACCTACACCAGCAACCGGATGCCTACATTCAGCGATTTCAAGACCTCGTTCTCGAATATAACACCAAGCAACATGCAAGTGTGGGCGGTTTCATTCGGTGGTGGGATACTAACGAACGGATTCGGATGAGTTCAGTAGAATTGCCAGAGAATGAAGATGCTATCCGCATCATGTCCGTACATAAATCCAAAGGACTTCAATTTCCAATAGTGTTAATGCCATTCGTAGATTGGAGTATTTTTCCTAAGCACGGCGAACTCATTTGGGTACAGTCGGAAGAAACTCCGTTCGACCAATTAGGTCGAATTGGCGTGTATACCGGATCCAAACTTTCAACTACCGTCTTCAGCGAAGACTGGCAATCGGAAGTTGCATACACCTTGGTAGACAATGTAAATACGTTATACGTCGCCTTTACGCGCGCCGAAAATGAATTATACATCTTCGGGCCTTCCGATAACGGAGGCGAATTGAATCGCTCGAACAAGCTCATTTTACGTTCGTGGCAAGCTATGGGCCATCCTTCTACGGAAGGACAAACAATGATCTTTGGACAAACCGAACTGGCACCAGCTCATCGCAAAAAAACAACGTCATCCGACCTGCTTCCATCCTACCCGTCTAATCGATGGCAAGAGAAGATCAGCATCGCTGCAAAGGCACACCAATTCAGCGAACTACTCAATGAAAAAAAAGACAGCAAAGTCAAATACGGCATCCTTGTGCACGCGGTAATTGCAGAAATACGCAACCGGAGCGACGTAGAAAAAGCCGTGGACAAAGTTATTTTCGAAGGAATGGCGAAAGACGTACAGCGCGATGATTTACATAAATTAATCCTTCAAGTAATCGATCATCCTTCGGTTAAACCATTTTTCGATTCGGATTGGGAAATCCGTCGTGAGCAAGAAATTCTCACAACTGAAACACGACTTCTTCGACCGGATCGGGTTTTAACAAAAGGAGACGCTGCCATCATCATTGATTTTAAAACAGGAAATCCTAATGAATCGCATCACCATCAATTGAGAACGTATAGCCATACCCTGACTGAGATGGGGTATTGTTCCATCCAACGTTATTTAGTCTACCTCAAGGACCATTTAGAAGTAGTTGAAGTTCGTGATGAGGGAGTTGTTAATTCCCTGTTTGCATCGTAGGTTTATACCCAGAAAAAACAATCGAGTATGTCCATTTACTCCAATCTCCAAATCGTTGCTATCGAAGATGACGCCAACATGTTGGAAATGTTGAAAGACTTCATCGAATCAAAATTCCCAGGTGCCCTACTGACCACCTATTCCACCGGTGAAGAAGCCATTAGCGGAATTTTTCGTCAGCCCGACCTGATCATTTTGGACTATCATTTGGACAGTGCTGATCCGATGGCTATGAATGGTTTGCAAATTCTGAACAAAATCCGAGCGCGATTCAAAGATGTACAGATTATATTTTTAAGTGCTCAGGAAAACACTGAAATCGCCGCTAACACCATG
>CANIAS010000097.1 GCA_947465495.1 Candidatus Pollutiaquabacter sp.
CAGTTTTGTAGTTTATCAAACATGAATTTTTCAAATCATGATTCTGCGTAATCTATTCCGGCAAAGCGGACAACGCCTATTCCGGTGTGTTGACCCCATTTAGTACCGAGGATCTGTAATTTTATATTCCGGGAAACTGACCCTTTGCCGATGGCCGGGATGAAAAACTTGGACTACGTTGGAAAGATAATAATAGGCTGCTTGAAAGTATGGCCCTAGGATGGTTCTAGTAGACTGATCATATCTTCAAAACGCTGCTCACTTCCCCTTTTCCTCCCACAGCTTCGCGGCCTTGTCCAGCGCGCTGTACCATTTCTTACCATACTTGCGAATGAGCGGCTCTTTCAAAAACTTATAGACGGGAACCTGTAATTGCTCCCCGAGTTTGCAAGCGGGCCTACAGATCGACCAACGGTCGTAGTTAATCGCTTCCACTTGATTGCGCTGCACATTTATGCGGATCGGGTAGAGGTGACAGCTAATCGGCTTCTTGTAATCGATTTTTCCCTCCAGGTACGCCTTTTCTACCGCACATTTGGCTGTTCCGTCTCCTTCAAAGTAGGTATAGGCGCATTCCTTGCCATTAATCAGCGGGGTAACCCACTCGCCGGTTTCGTATTTCAAGTATTTTCCCTGCTTTTCAACGGCTTTGATTCCCGCTTCGGTCATGTATTTTTTAACCTTGGTGTAAATCTTGTCAAAAACAGGTAATTCCGACTCTTCCAACGGCGCTCCATAATCACCTTTTACACAACAAGCTCCTTTGCAGGCAGTTAGGTCGCAGACGAATTTCTTTTCGATGACGTCTTCTGAAATAAGGGTTTCTCCGATAGCAAGCATGGTCCAAAGATAACGAAATAGGTGTTAGTCATTAACGCTTAAGAGCTTGGCGAATTCAACGGATAGTGTTTATACATTACCTGTACTTGACGCTTGTCACGCCACCACAACTTGTGAACAACTAGTGTTAACACTCGCGCAATCGCTTGACAGTGGCTGCGTTCGACGTGCAAGAGGAAATTTTAAACACCTATTCTTTCCGATTGTCAATAAAATCACCTTTAATTATTTGCATACTCGGAATGGAAATTGAATTTTTGTTGGAGTCAACGGATATTTTAAAACGTTGATTTAAGTACAAATTTTAAGGGAATGCTTCACTCCTGAAGCCGGTTTTTTTTAAAAGTCGGTTACGGGCCTTGGAATCGTCACCTCTAGTTGTTTTTCAGTCACACAAACACACACATAAAGATTATGTCAGAAATCCTGCTCGAAGAGAATAAAGATCGCTTCGTCCTTTTCCCGATCAAATACCCACAGTTGTGGGAAATGTATAAAAAGGCTGAGCAGAGCTTCTGGACAGCAGAAGAGGTTGACTTGCATGCCGACCTCAAGGATTGGGAGCGACTTACCGACGACGAGCGTCATTTCATCAAGCACGTGTTGGCGTTTTTTGCAGCCAGTGATGGCATCGTGAATGAGAACCTGGCAGTGAATTTCATGCGTGAAGTGCAATTGCCGGAAGCACGTTGCTTCTATGGTTTCCAAATCATGATGGAAAACATCCATTCCGAGATGTATTCCTTGTTGATTGATACCTATATCAAAGACCCGCAAGAGAAGAATTACCTGCTCACGGCCATCGATACGGTTCCTGCAGTAGGTAAAAAAGCGGATTGGGCCATGCGTTTCATTCAGAATGGAACGTTCGCGGAACGACTAGTGGCTTTTGCGGCCGTGGAAGGCATTTTCTTTTCCGGCTCTTTCTGTTCCATCTTCTGGTTAAAGAAACGCGGATTAATGCCGGGACTTTCTACGTCGAATGAATTTATTTCGCGTGATGAAGGTATGCACTGCGATTTCGCATGTCTCCTTTATAGCATGTTGGAGCAAAAGCTCACCCGCGAACATGTATACAATATTATTACCGAGGCCGTTCGATACGAACATGAGTTCGTGACCAGCGCCCTTCCGGTATCCCTGATCGGTATGAATTCGAAGATGATGTGCCAATACATCGAATTCGTTGCCGACCGTCTGTTGATTTCTCTTGGTTATGACAAAGTGTACAACAGCACCAATCCGTTCGATTTTATGGAGATGATTTCGCTCCAGGGTAAAACCAATTTCTTCGAAAAACGCGTCAGCGAATACAAAAAAGCAGGCGTCGGTCAGCAGAAAGAAGACAATGTCTTTAAGCTGGACGAGGATTTTTAATCGAAGGATAGCCGTTGTTAGTGAGCAGTTAACAGGTAGTGGTTCACAAATACCTGTTCCGGTTGACTGTTCACGCTTCACTTCACCTCTTTTCAAATTTATCTTTAGCGTAAAGCAAACACCACACGATTATGTACGTTATCAAGCGTGACGGCCGAAAAGAAGCCGTAAAATTCGACAAAGTCACCTCCCGCATCCAAAAATTGGCGTACGGGCTTTCCGAGCATGTCGATACTTTTTTGGTCGCTCAAAAAGTGATCGAAGGTATCTACGATGGTGTGACATCGTCGGAACTTGATAACCTCGCCGCAGAAATGTCGGCATCGATGACCACCCGTCATCCTGATTATGCATTGCTTGCATCGCGTATTGCAATCAGCAATTTGCACAAGAACACGAAGAAGTCTTTCACGCAAACGATGAAAGACCTCTACGAATATATTGATCCCAATACGGGTAAGAAGGCGCCATTGCTGGCAGATGATGTATTCGAGATCATTCAAAAAAACAGCGACATACTCGACTCCACCATTATTTATGATCGTGATTTCGGATATGATTACTTCGGATTCAAAACACTGGAGAAGTCCTACCTTCTCAAACTCCACAATAAGGTTGCCGAACGCCCGCAACACATGTTGATGCGTGTGGCAGTCGGCATCCACAAAGAGGATATTGAATCGGCCATCGAGACGTACAATTTAATGAGTGAGCGTTGGTTCACACATGCTACACCGACGTTGTTCAATGCCGGTACCCCGAAACCACAACTTTCTTCCTGCTTCCTGTTGCAAATGCAGGATGATAGTATTGATGGTATTTACAATACCTTGAAGAATTGCGCCAAGATTTCTCAATCTGCAGGCGGCATCGGCTTAAGCATTCACAATGTCCGCGCTACCGGTTCGTATATCCGTGGTACCAATGGAACCTCCAACGGTATCGTTCCGATGTTGCGCGTGTTCAATGATACTGCCCGTTACGTCGATCAAGGCGGAGGCAAACGCAAAGGTTCTTTTGCGATTTACCTGGAGCCGTGGCATGCGGATGTTTTTGAATTCCTGGATCTCAAAAAGAATCACGGTAAGGAAGAACTTCGTGCCCGCGACTTATTCTTTGCCTTCTGGATTCCGGATTTGTTTATGAAACGCGTTGAAGAGGATGGTATGTGGAGCTTGTTCTGCCCGAACGAAGCACCAGGCCTTTCCGATTGCTACGGCGCAAAATTCGAAGAACTCTACACTCGCTACGAGCAGGAAGGTCGCGCTCGCAAGACGGTCAAGGCGCAGGAATTGTGGTTTGCTGTTCTGGAATCACAAATTGAAACAGGTACGCCTTACATTCTTTACAAGGATGCCTGTAATGAAAAGAGCAACCAGAAGAACCTCGGCACCATTAAGAGTTCCAACTTGTGTACCGAAATCGTGGAGTATACAGCACCAGATGAGATTGCTGTTTGTAACCTCGCCTCCATTGCCTTGCCACGTTTCGTAAACAACGGCGAATTCGATTTTCAGCGTTTGTACGACATCACGAAGGTGATTACCCGCAACCTGAATAAGATTATCGACATCAATTATTATCCTGTCGAAGAAGCACGTCGTAGTAACATGCGCCATCGTCCGATTGGTATCGGTGTACAAGGATTGGCGGATGCATTCATCCTGATGCGTATGCCGTTCGACAGCGATGAGGCGCGTGCACTGAATCGCGACATCTTCGAAACGATTTATTATGCTTCCATGACCTCTTCCATGGAAGAGGCTCAGGAATTTGGTTCATACGAGACCTTTGCTGGATCTCCCACGTCAGAAGGCATCTTTCAGTTTGATATGTGGGGCGTGACGCCAACCAATCGCTGGAACTGGGAAACGTTGAAAGCAGATGTTAAGAAACATGGCATTCGCAACTCCTTGTTGCTTGCTCCAATGCCAACGGCAAGTACGTCTCAAATCCTGGGAAATAATGAGTGCTTCGAACCTTATACGTCGAACATCTATTCCCGCCGTGTATTGTCTGGCGAGTTCACCATCGTGAACAAACACCTGCTGAAAGACCTCGTCAAAGCCGGTCTTTGGAACGAATCTATGAAGAGCAAGATCATTGCTTCTAATGGTTCCGTGCAAAACATTCCGGAGATTCCGCAAGACTTGAAAGAAATCTACAAGACTGTTTGGGAGATTAAGCAACGTACCGTGATCGACATGGCTGCCGATCGTGGAGCGTTCATTGACCAAAGTCAGTCACTAAACATCTTTATCTCTGACCCTAATTTCGCAAAGCTAACGTCCATGCATTTCTATGCTTGGAAGAAAGGACTCAAGACGGGTATGTATTACCTGCGCTCGAAGTCTGCAGCCGATGCGATTAAATTCACCGTGGATCAGTCGATCCTCAAACAAGTCGAACAAGATAGCATCAAAGCGAACGCCTATACACTTTCCGATGGTCCTGCCTCTTCCGGATTCACCCGTGAAGAAGCATTGGCCCAGATGGCGTGCTCTCTCGACGACCCTGAAAGCTGTATTGCTTGCGGCAGTTGATTCTTTGCTTTTGCCAGAAACTCGGGACAACGCCCGGCAATAAGCCCTCCGCTAATCACGGGGGGCTTGCTTTTTAATGAGCATGATTCAACAAATTATGGAAGTTCTGTCAAGGGCTTAAACATCCAGGATAAAGTACGGGTGCCTGTATTATACGTGAGCAACACAACCTGATTGAACGCACAGCCGGAGCACATGCCATTGCCCAGGTAACTGATTCCTTCGGGCATGGTGTATTCGAAACGTTGAACTTTGTATCCTAAATCGCCTCCAATGCAGACTACATTGATGCCGCGTGCTTTTACATTCACTAACCGCGGATAGACATCCTGATAGAAATTATTCGGATTGGTGCACCAGAAGCAAGTGCCTGTACCACCGTTGCACACAGAGTCAATCATGGGTTCGAGGACAGGGTTACCAGCCATCCAGATCAACTTGTGTGATAGTACGACTAGATGGGAGGATTCTTGAATGGTATCGGTTACGTTGCGGATGAGTTGTAATTGGTCGCCAATCAGGTTGGACAAACTATCCTGGGTGTCAAGAACTAAAAAGGTAATGCCTTGATAATACCGCGCGTAGTATAATTCATGTCCGAGGTAATTCCGTACCATTTGTGGATTATCGTAGTCGTGATTCCCAATGGACCAAAAGGTGTTCGGATTTCTGAAATCGAAAATCGAATCTCCCCAAAGAAAGGTTGCGGTATCGATGGTTGTTTGCGTAAAAAGGTCACCGCCTAGCAGTGTTAGGTTGTAGCGACTATAATCCAGCTGTTCCACCGTTGTGTC
>CANIAS010000098.1 GCA_947465495.1 Candidatus Pollutiaquabacter sp.
TAGATTCTCCGGTATTCTGCCGCCAAAGGAGATACAATCAGGCGTAAATCTGAATTTAACGAGCTCATAAGGGATGAACACTATGACTAAAGATAGTCCCATTGTACATAGAAATTGGAACTACTAATCACGCCGAGGCGCAGAGATGCAGAGCATTACTTCGCAACCCGCAACCTTTTTTCGTGCAAAGACGCAAAGGCGCAAAGGACCAGGAACTTGGAGCTTGGAACTGAGAAACTGGAACTTTTTTCGCGCAAAGACGCAACGGCGCGAAGGACCAGGAACTTGGAGCTTGGAAATAAATTGTGTAAAAAGGACGGATGAATATCCGTTGTAGCTTGGCATGGATAGATGACGACGGATGAATATCCGTCGTAGCATTCTTAATTCCTAATTATTTCACCGTCTCGCCATAAAGATCGAACTCCTCCGCCTTGAAAATCTTCACGTCAGCGAAGTCGCCGATACGGATGTAGGTGTTCTTGGCTTCAACAAGCACTTCGTTATCGACTTCAGGCGAGTCGGCTTCGGTGCGACCGATGAAATAATCGCCTTCTTTACGGTCGAACAGTGTCTTGTAGGTCTTGCCTACTTTCGCTTCGTTGATGTCGGCAGAGATGCGCTGCTGGATACCCATGATGGTCTCCGCGCGTTCGCGCTTCACCTCGTCCGGCACATCATCCGTCATTGAAAACGCATGTGTATTCTCCTCGTGCGAATAGGTGAAGATACCGAGGCGATCAAAACGGGTAGCACTCACCCACTCTTGCAACTCGTCGAAATCCTGTTCGGTCTCGCCTGGATAGCCGGCAATCAGCGTTGTGCGCAAGGTGATGCCCGGCACTTTGTCGCGGATGCTGTTCACCAAGTCGATGGTCTTTTTCTTGGTCGTGCCGCGACGCATGCTCTTCAGCATATTGTCCGTGATGTGCTGCAGCGGCATGTCGAGGTAGTTGCAGATGTTCGAGCGTTCGTTCATCACGTCAAACACTTCCATGGGAAAACCGGAGGGATATGCATAATGTAAACGAATCCAATCGATGCCATTGACGTCGGAGAGTTTTCGAAGCAATTCTGGAAGTTCACGCTTACCGTTCAGGTCTAATCCGTAGTAGGTCAGATCCTGCGCAATGAGGATGAGCTCTTTCACGCCTTTTGAGGCAAGTGTAGCAGCTTGCTGCACGAGTTGCTCCGCAGGAACTGAGGCATGTTTTCCACGCATCAGCGGAATGGCACAAAATGAACAAGGACGGTCGCAACCTTCTGCAATTTTCAGGTACGCAAAATGCTGTGGTGTGGTAAGCAACCGCTCGCCGATGAGTTCATGCTTGTAATCGGCACCTAAGGTCTTGAGTAATTTCGGAAGGTCGCGTGTGCCGAAGAATTCATCCACGTTTGGAATCTCCTTCTCCAGGTCGGGCTTGTAACGCTCGCTGAGGCAACCGGTGACGATCAGCTTGTCGATCTTTCCCTGGTTTTTTGCCTCGGCAAAATTGAGGATGGTGTCAATGCTCTCCTGCTTGGCGTTGTCGATGAAGCCACAGGTGTTGATGATGACGATGGATGCATCGTCGTCAGTCGATTCGTGCTGCACATCAAAACGGTTGGCGCGCAACTGTCCCATCAGCACTTCCGAATCGTAAATGTTCTTGGAACATCCCAACGTGATGACGTTGACTTTGTTCTTCTTAAGGGTTTTGGTCTTCATGCGGTCAGTTGATGCCGAACAACGAATCCACAAAGGCGTCTTTGTGGAAGGCTTGCAGATCTTCCATTTTTTCTCCTACGCCAATGTATTTCACAGGAATTTTGAATTCGTCGGAGATGCCGATCACAACGCCACCTTTTGCTGTTCCATCAAGTTTGGTCAGCGCCAGTGCGTTAACCTCTGTCGCTTTGGTGAATTGACGTGCCTGTTCGATGGCGTTCTGTCCGGTGGAAGCATCCAGTACGAGCAAGATTTCGTGCGGCGCGTCGGGAACGACTTTCTGCATCACACGTTTGATTTTGGACAACTCGTTCATCAGGTTGATCTTGTTGTGCAGACGACCAGCCGTGTCGATGATGGCAATGTCGGCGCCTTGCGCAACGGCTGACTGCACCGTATCAAAAGCGACGGAGGCAGGATCAGAACCCATTTCCTGGCGTATTATCGGTACGTTGACACGCTTTGACCATACTTCAAGTTGATCAATAGCTGCTGCGCGGAACGTATCTGCAGCACCGAGAATCACGCTCTTGCCGGATTGCTTGAATTGGTGTGCGAGTTTGCCAATGGTCGTAGTCTTTCCTACACCGTTCACCCCAACAACCATGATGACATAAGGCTTTACACCGGCAGGTGTAGTGAAATCCGAAATTCCGTTGGTATTGTTCTCACTCAATAAAATTCCAATCTCTTCTTTCAAGAGTTTGTTGAGCTCATCGGTGCTTACGTATTTATCGGCAGCAACACGCTCTTCCAGGCGTTTGATGATTTTGAGTGTGGTAGTGACGCCGACATCCGAGCTAACGAGAATCTCTTCGAGATTATCCAGCACCTCGGCGTCTACCGTGGATTTACCGACCACCGCTTTGGCGATTCTGGAAAAGATGCTGGTCTTGGTCTTCTCGAGACCTTTGTCCAGGCTTTCTTTTTTCTCTTTGGAAAAAAAGTTGAAAAGTCCCATGCTGATGGATGGCTGAGGTGGTAAAAAAAAAGCTTCGTTCCGGAAGGAAGAAGCTTTTCGTTTCCGAAAATCGGAGGATTATTTTTCTTTGAGGAAATCTTTTACGTGGTCGTTGTGAACCACTTCTTCTTTGAACATGTAACCACTAGAAGAAGGATTCTTCACCATCTTAATGACTTTTGAGAATTCTTTTCCTTTACCGGATTTCAGCGTAGCAACTACTTTCTTAGCCATGACTTATTGTTGTTAATCGTTTGACTGCTTGAATTACTTGATCTCTTTGTGTACAGTCATCTTTTTCAAGATGTTGTTGAACTTCTTCATTTCGAGACGATCGGGTGTATTCTTCTTGTTCTTGGTTGTGATGTAACGAGAAGTTCCGGGTTGTCCGCTGTTTTTGTGCTCGGTGCATTCGAGGATTACCTGAATACGATTGCCTTTCTTTGCCATTTTCTGAGTGATTAGCCGTTGACCGGGTTATCGGTTTTGGGGATGCAAATATAGTAAATTGAAGTTCAAAAACCCAAATTTTTGACACTATTCACTTCATTTTCCACGGGAATTTTGTTGTGCATCTTGAATTATTTTCTCTATTTCTGATGTTTTTTTGGGCAAATTGCCAGAAAGTACCACGGGAAGGTTGTCGGTTATTAACACATCGTCCTCGATGCGTATGCCAATATTCCACCATTTGGGGTCGCAAGGGCTACCTGCTGGAATATAAATCCCGGGCTCGACAGTAATCACCTGACCGGGCTGCAATGGCTGGTAATCTCCGGGGTCGTGGACATCTAAGCCCAAATAATGAGAGGTTCCATGGGGGAAATAGCGCCTAACATCATCTTCGTCGGAGGCAATTCCTAGTTTAAGCAGAGCCTCGGAAATTATCCGAAAAGCACTTTTATGAGGATTTTTAAATTCATTGCCGGCTATACAATCGCGGATACCTGCCTCCTGTGCTTTTAGCACGATTTCATACAATGTGCGCTGCTGCACTGTGAATGTGCCAGAAACAGGCAAGGTGCGGGTGATATCGGCACTATAGCCATGATATTCAGCTCCCATGTCCAATAACAGTAAATCACCAGCATGTAGTGTTTTACGATTTTTTTGGTAATGGAGGGTGCAACTGTTTTCATTCGAACCACAGATGCTTGGATATCCGACATCTTCGGCACCGCGACGGTAAAATCCAAATTCACCAACGGCTTCGACTTCGTATTCGGTCATTCCTGGTCGTACGGCCTGCATCATCTCTAGATGAGCAGCAACAGACATTTCGATCGATTTTGTTAGCAGTTGTAGTTCTTCCGGGGATTTCAATTGTCGAAGACGGGCAACTATTTTCTGAAGAAGGTAGTCGTCCGTTTTCACAGAATCAGGAGCTGTAAAAGATTTGAATTGTTCGAGTAAATCAAAGAGCTCGTGGTGGTCGTTTTTATTGTTCGCTACACCTTGTGGAAGCCTCAAATGCAATACCTTCTTGAACGTTGCATAAGGCAAATTCAAGCAGGAGGAATCGGATGAATAGATGATCGTGGTACAACCGGAAACTTTTTCTGCGTCTTCTATGGTTGCCATTCTGCCTGTCCATAATTCATCCTTAACATTGGGTGGCTGAATGATCAAAAACTCCGTCACTTTACTGCCGGAGTACCAGAGAAAAGGTTCTTTAAAAATTACCAATATCGCATTAGGATCGCGGAACCCAGAGAAGTAATACAAATTGGGATCTTGATGGTAAACATAATCCACATCGTTAGAACGGTTTCGAATAGGATTGGAAAAGAATATGGCTATAGAAGAATCTGGCAGTTGTGCGCGCAGCGAATCTCTTCGTTGGCGGTGAAAGGATGCCGGCAATAAATCGACATCGTACTGGTAAGGTGTAACTAACTGTCCATAAACAAACGCTGATAACAAATTGGTCAGCCCAAGTAGGAAGGTCAGTATAACAGAAAATCGGCAAGATGACTTCATGAGGCAAGGCTATTAACAAAAAATGCTAAACCCGTTTCCGAATTTAGCATTTCCTAAAGGAAAAACCGATACTTAGATTTTGCCTTTCTTAATGGCTTTTTCAATCGCTGAACTAATACCAATCTTATTGATGGTACGGATAGCTGAAGTAGATACTTTTAGGGTAATCCACTCGCCCATTTCAGGGATGAAGAATTTTTTAACTTGCAGATTCGGATTGAATCTACGTTTGGATTTCTTGTTGGAGAAGGAAACTTTGTTTCCTACCATTGCCCTTTTACCGGTCAAATCACATACACGTGCCATGGCTGAAGTGGATTTAATTGAAATTCGAGGCGCAAAGGTAATTATAAATTCTTCTTACACAAACCCAAAATCTTCATTTATTCTAAAAAAATAGCTTCGATTTGGGCTGCTATA
>CANIAS010000099.1 GCA_947465495.1 Candidatus Pollutiaquabacter sp.
GGTTTTTTAATATCACTGTACAATTCAATTTTGAGCCCGTTTTCATTCAAACTATACTCTTTCTTGACAAGCGGTGCAGATTCAATCAAGTAAGAAACTGAGTTACTTTGTGGCGTATAAAGTCCGCCGTCGTTTCTAAAAACCTGCAAGCGAATCCTTCCGTTGCCGCCCAAATTATTGGCCTGATCAAGATGGCGAATGGTTAAATAAAGACGATGAAAGGTTAGGTCAGGATGCGGCTCCATGCCTAACAATTCCATGGATTGATGAAGACGATGCAGATGCTGCTCGAAATATAAAATTTCACCATGCATCATGCGTATGGTTTCAAAGACGGCATCACCATATCGAAATGCTCGATTAGCCGCTGTAAAAAGCGGTTGATCCGAAGGAAGAATATTGCCGTTAAAATTGAGAAACTGTTCCATACTATTGTCGATTCAAAAGTACGGCAACGTTTCAATGTTCACGTTGATGAAACTGAAAAGTAATTAACGATAGATTATTAAAAAAACATCAATGAATCACCGATACCACATCCAGCAACGAAGTATTGGGCGTAATCTTCAAACACTTCACCCCCACTTTCTCTCCTGCCACTTGGTCACGCTCGGAGTCTCCGATGAACCAGGAAGCGGATACATCGATGGAATATCGCGCGATCGCTTTCTCCAGTAATTGTGAATCGGGCTTACGACAAATGCAACGTCCATGATTTGGGTGATGAGGACAATAATACACCTCGGTGATGGTTACACCAGCAAGATGCAAATACCGAGTCAATTGGTGATGTAAAAAATCGATATCCGACTTGGCGTATAGTCCTTTGGCTATTCCCCCTTGATTACTGATGACAATCAGCAAAAAGCCATCTGCCTGCCATTTTATTAGCGCATCAACCACTCCAGGATTAATTCGAAAATCCTCTAACAACCAGGTGTATTCCCCACGCTCTTCATTGATCACACCATCGCGATCCAGAAATATCGCCTTGTTTCGGTTAGATGGCATTGCGGAAATAGATTAGTTTTTGAAAGAACTCCATCAACAATTGCGGTTTTAGAAAAACGGTGAACACCAAACCATACACAGCACCCCATAAATGTGCATCGTGATTGATGCGACCTCCACCTTTTTTATCCATGTAAAAACAATAAGCGAGATACGCTACTCCAAAAAGAATTCCCGGCAAACAGAGAATACCGTACAGACAAATCCTCTCCAACGGATTAAAAAGAATGAACGCAAACACAACGGAAGATACAGCCCCGGATGCTCCCAGTGCATTGTAGCTAGGTTGATGCATTCTTTTTTTATAGGTAGGTACAATGGACATGGCCATTCCTCCAAAATAGAGCATCAGGAAATAAAATGTTCCCTTAGAACCAAAGTGAAAATCATAGAATAATTCGGTAGTGCTGCCAAATCCGTAGAGGACAAACATGTTCACCACCAAGTGAAACACATCTGCATGCACCAAGCCACTCGAAACAAAACGGTACCACTCGCCCCGTGCATTGACAACATAGGGGTTAAAAATCAACCGGTCCAACAAGCGACGGTTGGAGAAGGCGAATAAAGAAACGACAACCGTAACAGCAAGTATAAGGTTAGTGACGGTCATTGCTCGAAATAATCAAACGTTAAATCGAAAATGCATGATATCCCCATCTTCCACCGTGTACTCCTTTCCCTCGACACTTAATTTTCCGTAATCACGGCAAGCGGATTCAGAACCGAATTTCAAAAAGTCCTGAAATTTTATCACCTCGGCGCGAATAAAACCTTTTTCAAAATCGGTATGTATTACACCTGCAGCTGCAGGCGCCATCATTCCACGGGTGATGGTCCAAGCTCGCACTTCTTTCTCACCTGCCGTAAAGTAGGTTTGAAGACTAAGCAGACGATACGCTGCTTTAATAAGCTTTGCTACTCCAGACTCTGAAAGGCCAAGGTCTGATAGAAATGCTTTCCGGTCTTCGAAACTATCCAATTGTGTAATCTCCGCTTCAATGGCTGCCGCAATAATCAATACTTCTGCATTTTCATCCTTTACCGCTTCTTTTAGTTGCTCCACAAATTTATTTCCGGTTACAACAGAACCTTCATCCACATTGCAAACATATAAAACGGGTTTGGCCGTAAGCAAAAAGATGTCGGCAATAAAGCGATGATCATCTTCTCCGACCGGCGCTGAACGGGCCGCTTTACCTTGCTCAAGGTGCGATTTGTAAATCTTCAATACCTCAAGGCATTTCCCAGCCTCTTTGTCACCGCCGCTTTTAGCGATTTTTTCTACACGACCGATTTTCTTTTCGACGCTTTCAAGATCCTTCAACTGCAACTCGGTATCTATCGTTTCCTTGTCACGTACCGGATTCACTATTCCATCGACGTGAATGACATTCGGGTCATCAAAGCAGCGCACAACGTGAATAATAGCATCACATTCACGGATGTTACTTAGAAACTGATTGCCGAGTCCTTCGCCCTTTGAAGCACCTTTTACCAATCCCGCAATATCCACGATCTCAATGGTCGTTGGCACCACGCGCTGTGGTTTTATCAAATGCTCGAGCTGACTCAACCGCTCATCCGGAACGGTAATGACCCCAATGTTGGGCTCAATCGTACAGAACGGAAAATTAGCCGCCTGCGCCTTCGCATTCGACAAACAATTGAACAAGGTTGATTTACCTACATTCGGCAAACCAACAATTCCACATTTCAAACCCATAGGACTATCTAACTAGTTATTTAATGATAAGCTTATTGTCAAAGCGCAAAGGTAAACAAAGCTGCGCTTTTATTTCCCGGAATCATTGATGGTATTATATTTCAAGGTATTCGCAGGATCAATCAATGAAAGCAATTGAATTGCTTGAGACTTTTCATCGGGTGTCCCTTGCGAAAACAGGGAAATTATTTCATCGGCTTTCGCATTAAAGAAAACCTGCAAGGCATAGGAATTCGGACGATTGTTATACGCCGTTCTAAGTTCTTTCAATGCGCTTAATACTGCAGCACGACCATCTGTCACATTATCGGCCAACTGATCAAATCCTAAACGATGATATTTGTACATGCAAGAACGCAACGATTTGAATTGTGCGTGTAGCATGTTCTCCACAAGCCAATAACGATTACGCTGATTTTCAAAGGCCTTCCAGCCACGCTCAGGAAGTGCTTGAGCGTTGTTCACAATGGTTTGCGCCTTGATGAAGCTAGGATTACCTCCCTCCAACGAATAGGAATCATAATCCAATCCTATAATGATGTAGGCATAATAACCGAGCGCAGCAGTTAGGTTGAACGTGATATTGGCTTCATCCAATTCCAAAAGTTGATCCTGGACATACCGGAAATTAAAGTCATTGTCCTGATGGTTGAAAAGCGGAGAATTGTAGGAACTTTTATACACTGGACGACGTGATTGTATTTGTATGGTCGCCTTGAATTCATCGACAGCAATACGATCCGTAATCGTGATGGTAATACTACATTCAATCCGCTCCTGATTTAAAAACTGATCGTTGGTCCAACGACGCGTATTCAGAAAATCCCGAATGGACGTCTGCAAGGTCGTATACACGGACCTGTCACTTTCTGTTGCTTTAGGGGCCAACACAGAAACAGAGCAATTAAGTTCTTGGGCAGAAACATTCAAGAACGAAAGTGAAAAAACAACTGCGAGCAGAATACGGGTGGCCGGATGATTCATCGTAAATCGGTTAGGAAGACTGGATGACTGACGACCAAAGATCGACTAGGTCGTGTGCTACTTCTTTTTTAGTTTTAACAGGCAGGTCCAATCGACTGCCGGTAGCCGACAAGACCGTTACTTTATTAGTATCCACTCCAAAACCTGCACCGGCATCTCGGAGAGAATTAAGTACGATAAAGTCCAGCTTTTTTCGCTGAAGCTTTTCGCTGGCGTATTCCAATTCATTTTCCGTTTCGAGTGCAAAGCCAACCAATACTTGTGAAGACTTTTTACGTTCCCCCATCCCTGCTAAAATGTCTTGGGTCGGCTTTAGTTTTACCTCCATCGCATTGGATTTCTTTTTTATTTTTTGATCAGCAACCTGCTCCGGAGTATAATCTGCTACGGCAGCTGACATAACAATTAACGAAGACTTATCAAACAATTTCATACAAGCATGCTGCATTTCAAGTGCTGATTCGACATCAATGCGTTGAATGGAAGCATTCCTAACTTTTTCGCTGGATGGTCCACTGACTAAGGTAACGGATGCTCCACGAGCAGCCAATTCTTCCGCGATGGCAAATCCCATTTTACCGGAGGATCGATTACCAATGAAACGAACAGGATCAATAGCTTCCCAGGTTGGGCCTGCAGTTACCAGCGCATTCACACCTGACAACGACAGGCCTTCAACGAAAAAATTGTTGACCTTATTTAAAATCGATTCTGGTTCTTCCATTCGACCTTCGCCGGAAAGGCCGCTGGCCAATTCGCCAGCTACAGGTTCGATGATATGGACGCCATGCTTTTGAATACGTGCTAAATTTTCTTGGGTGGTAGCATGTTTCCACATGTCAAGATCCATAGCTGGTGCAACCACAACTGGACAGCGCGCACTAAGGTAAGTGGCCAACAAGAGGTTATCACAATTACCCGAGGCAAGTTTAGACAAGGTTGATGCTGATAGTGGTGCAATGAGCATCAAATCACCCCAACAACCCAACTCGACATGGTTGTTCCAAGCTCCGTTGGAGGGATCAAAATATTCCGTTCCAACCGGATGTTTTGACAGAACCGACAGTGTAAGCGGTGTGATAAAATCTTTGGCCGAAGGAGTCATTACCACCCGAACTTCTGCTCCTGCTTTCACCAATAGCCGCACCAGGATAGCTGATTTATAGGCAGCAATACTTCCGGTGACTCCAAGTATGATCTTTTTCCCGTGTAGCATTTGAAGTTGCAGATTGAATATAAATGAAAAAATCCAAAACCATACGTCTTGGATTCTTCACTTCGTCAATAATGGACGTGATATTGTGATTATTTATCGCGAGCCGGATTACGATGGTA
>CANIAS010000100.1 GCA_947465495.1 Candidatus Pollutiaquabacter sp.
CATCGCATTTGCTGCTGACGTGATTCAGAAAATCGCTTATCAGCCTTTGCGTGACCGGTTGATGGAGATGATGGAAAAGAAATTGAAACGGGAGAAATTCTGAGATGATCAAATCTACAGCACCGGAAATCAAGCCCCGCCTATTCAAGGTGGAGGAACTCCGAGCAGATTTTCCTGTGTTGTTTCAGACAGCATACAACAAACCGTTGGTCTACCTTGACAATGCAGCCACCTCGCAGAAACCGCAGATAGTCATTGACGCTTTATCTGATTATTATTCGACGTGCAATGCCAATATCCATCGTGGCGTTCATTTTCTAAGTCAGAAAGCTTCGCAGGCATTCGATGATGTGCGAACAAAGGTCAAAGATTATATTGGTGCCGGATCCGAACGTGAAATTATTTTCGTACGCGGTACAACAGAAGCAATCAACCTAGTTGCTTCATCATGGGGAAGAAAAAATCTTTCAGCAGGCGATGTCGTACTGGTCACAACGATGGAACACCACAGTAACATCGTGCCTTGGCAACTGATTTGTGCAGAGAAAGGGGCGGAGGTCATTCCTGTTCCGATGGATGATCGTGGCGTTCTGGACATGCAAGCATTCGAAACGCTGCTTACAGACAAGGTTAAATTTGTTTCCGTAGTTCACACTTCCAATTCACTAGGCACCATCAATCCCGTCGATGTCATTGTACAAAAGGCACACGAAAAAAACATACCTGTGCTGGTGGATGCTGCACAAGCAGTTGCACACGAGGTAATCGACGTGCAAGCATTGAACTGTGATTTTCTGGCCTTCTCTGGTCACAAGATGTTTGGTCCTACTGGCGTAGGTGTATTGTATGGAAAAGAAAAATTACTGGAAGCGATGCCACCCTATCAAGGTGGAGGAGAGATGATCGCTCAAGTCAGTTTTGCCGGAACTACCTTCAATGAATTGCCCTACAAGTTTGAGGCAGGCACACCGAATATTGCCGATGTCATCGGTTTGGGTGCGGCCATTGATTACATGAACGGAGTTGATCGCGCAGCAGCCGCTGATTGGGAACTTTCGTTGATGCGTAGCACAGCAGAACAGCTTTCGACTATTCCAGGTATCCGTTTGATCGGTACCGCTCCACATAAAGCAGCCGTCGTTTCGTTCGTCGTTGACGGTGTAAACGCATTAGATTTAGGAATGTACCTGGATACCTTGGGTATCGCTGTGCGCACCGGACACCATTGCACGCAACCCGTTATGGATCGTTTAGGCATTCCGGGAACAATTCGCGCATCGTTTATGTTTTACAATACGCAACAGGAAGTAGACGCTCTGGTAGTGGGCGTCCGAAAAGGAATAAATTTATTACGCGCATAACATGTCGAACATCGCCGCCATCGAACATGAAATCGTCGAAGACTTCGACCTCTTCGACGACTGGACAGAAAAGTACCAGTATATTATTGAGCTGGGACAGCAGTTGAAACCATTGGAGGCGCAATATAAAACCGATGACCGCAAGATCACAGGATGTCAAAGCAGTGTTTGGCTGCACGCCTATACCAAAGACGGGCTCGTCTTTTTCGAATCGGACAGTGATTCTACGTTCGTGAAAGGTGAAATTGCACTCTTAATAAAAGTACTCTCTGGACAAGCTCCGGAAGAAATCATAAAAGCCGAATTGAATTTCATTGACGCCATCGGGCTACGTCAACACATGGCCGTCACACGTGCCAATGGTTTGGCGTCCATGATCAAACAGATGAAACTTTATGCAGTAGGTTTTCAATCGCATACAGCATGACCACCGAAGAACAACATACTACACCGGGAGTTCCCGCAGGAGGAGAAACTGTACACCCATTGCGTGAGCGCGTGATTCAAGTATTGAAGACCTGCTACGACCCTGAGATTCCCGTCGATATTTATGAATTGGGATTGATCTACGAAGTGCGTGTCGATCCGGGTAACGACGTGTATATCAAGATGACACTTACCTCACCGGCTTGCCCTGTAGCGGAAACGTTACCTCCTGAAGTGGAGCAAAAAGTAAGAAGCATGCCCGACGTGAACAATGCGAAAGTCGAATTGACTTTTGAACCACCTTGGGAGAAGGATATGATGAGTGAAGAAGCGCGCATGGAACTCGGTTTTTGGTAGGAGATAAACAAACTAATTATCGCAACAGATGATGTATAAAGTAATCCTTACCGGCGCCACCGGCATGGTTGGAGAAGGCGTTCTTCACGAATGCCTGAATAGTCCTCTGATCAGCGACGTGCTCATCATCAACCGCCGGCCAAGCGGTTGCTCTAATCCTAAGCTGAAGGAAATCGTTCACACTGACTTTCACGACTTATCTTCCGTCGAAGCGCAGCTGAAAGGATACGATGCCTGCTTTTTTTGTCTCGGAGTTTCATCCGTTGGGATGAACAAGGAAAAATACCGTCACATGACGTACGACCTGACTATGCACTTCGCGCAGACAGTTTCAAAAGTCAATTCCTCGATGATATTTTGTTATGTTTCTGGGGCAGGTACTGATAGTACGGAGAAGGGATGGCTGGCCTGGGCAAGGGTAAAAGGAAAAGTAGAGAATGACCTGATGAAATTGCCTTTCAAATCCGTTTACAATTTCCGCCCGGGTATGATTGAACCCACACCCGGATTAAGCAATACCCTTTCATTGTATAAGTATTTCGGTTGGTTGAACACCTTATTGAATCGTTTTGCACCAGGTAGCATTTGTCGTTTGGAGCAAGTAGGAAATGCAATGATCAATGCGTTGGTTAAAGGATACTCCAAATCTGTGTTAGAGGTGGATGACATCAAAAAGCTGGCAGCGGCGTGATACCGTGGATGAATCAGGTGACGGATGTCCCTTTTTTTGCAATTGAAAATAAGTAACTTCATCGGATAAACTTTCGATACATGAATACCATGAACAAAATAGCGCTGCTGTTGATTTCACTTTTTGTTTTCTCCTGCGCCGGCGCACAGCAATCGTCATCCAAGGTAGAAAACGTTGATGCTGCTGCATTCAAGAAGCTGATTGATTCAGGGAATGGCATCGTACTCGATGTCCGAACGCCGGAAGAATGGGCCGACGGAACAATACCGGATGCAAGCACGATCGATTTTTATGACGATGATTTCCGGACCAAGGTAAATTTGGTAAATAAAGAAAAGGAAATTTATGTGTATTGTCTGTCAGGTGGAAGAAGTGCGAAGGCTGCAGCAATCTTGGTTGAAAGTGGCTTCAATAAAGTGTACAACCTGGAAGGTGGATTCCGTTCTTGGAAAGAAAATGGTTTTCCAGTAACTGCGCCTTCCGTTACGAAGGATGAGCGTATCAAGGAGTTGACGTTAGCAGAGTTCAACAATTTGCTTTCGTCGGGCAAACCGGTGTTGGCTGATTTTCATACAAAGTGGTGTGCTCCGTGTCGTCAGATGGCACCCATCGTGGATAAGCTGTCCGGTGAATACGAAGGCAAAGTCATCATTGTGCGTATTGATATGGAAAAGTGCAAGGAATTATCGGATGCTTATTCCATCAAGAGCGTACCCGTATTTATCTTATTCAAGGAAGGCAAGGAAACATGGCGCCACGTCGGTAGTCTGCCTGAAGCCGACTTGAAAAATATTCTGGGTAATTAACCTTCACACTCACACCCACACCCAGACTCACACCCACACCTACACTCACACCCACACTCACACCCACACCCACACCCACACTCACACCCACACTCACACCCACACTCACACCCAGACTCACACCCACACTCACACTCACACCCACACCCACACTCACACTCACACCCAGACTCACACCCTCACTCACACCCACACTCACACTCACACCCACACTCACACCCACACCCACACTCTCACCCACACCCACAATCACACTCACACCCACACTCACACCCACAACCACACTCACACCGAATACATGGATTCGATAATCAACAAAGTAGCCGAAAGCGGATTAGTCACCATTGACTTGGAAACATTTCATGTGCCGGGTGAGCGTGTGCTATTTGATATCAAGCCCTGGTTGTTTGAAGAGATGATGTTGAAGGAGCTGACATTTAGGGATCACATCAAGCAGCACGACTGGTCAAAGTATAACGGGAAACACGTTGCCATTACCTGTACTGCCGATGCCATCATCCCTACGTGGGCGTATATGCTGGTGGCTACAGCATTAAAACCGTTTGCTTTAACTCTTGTATTCGGTAATTTGGAACGACTCGAAGAAGAACTTTTTAGCAGAAAATTAAGTAGTATCGTACCGGAGGACTACAAAGATCAACGCATCGTAGTAAAAGGTTGTTCGAAGGAGAACGTGCCCGTAACTGCTTATGTGATGTTGGTTGATTTGCTTCATCCCGTTGTGAAATCGATCTTATACGGCGAACCATGCAGTACGGTGCCCGTATATAAGAAGAAGTGATTTTTTGACAACTTTTCATCATTTCGCCTTTAGTAACTTGAACGATCATCCCGCTTCATCGTTGTAGCTTACTAATAACTTCACACTCATGGAAATTATCAATGGAAAATACACTTCAGGCGGAGTGAATCTGCTGGAGGTTGCAACGGAATTTGGAACTCCTCTCTACGTGTACGATACCGATAGCATACATCGACAGTATGAAGTTATTCGTGCGGCCTTTTCAGGTGTTGATCTGACCGTAAAATACGCTTGTAAGGCAAACACGAACCTGTCTATTCTGAAGTACATCCGTTCGCTGGGTGCTGGGTTGGACGCAGTCTCTATTCAGGAGGTGGAGTTAGGAATGCGAGCTGGGTTCCATCCGTCGGAAATTTTATTCACTCCTAACGGAGTTGATTACAACGAAATTCGAAAGGCGGTTGAACTGGGAGTTACCATCAACATCGATAATCTTTCGGTATTGGAGTTATTCGGTAACGACTATGGCAACACGGTTCCCTGCTGTATTCGTTTTAATCCACATATACAGGCAGGCGGAAATTCTCACATTCAAACCGGACACATTGATTCTAAGTTCGGAATATCTGTCTATCAGCTCC
>CANIAS010000101.1 GCA_947465495.1 Candidatus Pollutiaquabacter sp.
GGAATTAATTGATAATGAAGTATTTTTGAGAATATAAAATGAAAAACCATCTTTTTTTGCTTTTAATAATGTTGCCATTGCTTTGGATGGGTTCCAATGGCCAACACGATTGGGGCGACGACTTTGCACAGTACCTATTGCAAACCAAGCACTTACTTGATGGTCAAGCTCAAACCAGTACCTGTGTCATCGAACCCGCTAGCCATCCAACGGTTGCCATTAGAGCTTACCCGGTCGGATTTCCATTGTTATTGGCTGTGGCATTTGGACTTTTCGGCACCGGAATTTTGGTGGGTCAATATTTTATGTCAATGCTTTTTCTGCTGCTTGGATTGATACTTTTCAACTTTTTCCGAAGGAGTCAATCGAATTTTATCGCCATCCTGCTAACCCTGGCGATCGTCTATAACCCAATCCTATGGGAATACAAAACACAATTGTTGTCAGAGGTGCCCTTCCTGCTCTTTTTGTACGTATGCCTTTTAATGATTGAAGCAGAAATTGTATCCAACCGATGGGTGGCCTTGCTAGGACTTGCACTTGGCTTCCTTCTGTCAATTCGTATTATTGGTTGTGTTTTACCAATAGCATGGATCGTTGCCATCTGTTTTAGTCGAAGTCGAGCCAAGCGAAAAATGGGGATTTTCAGTGTTGCTATTTCATTCGTTTTCTTTTTTTTCTTGCAGCAATTGTTGTTCCCAATGGACCTCACTGGCTTGTTCAACTTTTACAGTAGAGCCACGGTAGAACATAATTTCGCATTGACTGCGAATGCAAACAATTACTACGAACTATCCTGCTTACTTTTTCCATTGCCCTATAAAGCACTATTTATTCCTGGAATCATCGTGTTGTTTATATTGATAACTGGTTTTTATTCTGAATTCAGGAAGCGTTCAGTAACTGGTTTTTTTATGGCAATGTACCTGCTGGTTATTCTGTTATATCCCTATCACGGTGGCGGATATCGTTTCCTTTTACCATTAATTCCCTGGATACTTTTATCTCTTTTTGAATTGATCCCACTTTTGACGAAGAGATTACAGCATCCGATCTGGAAGGTATTTCCTTCAGCATTGGCAGTTCTGTTTCTAACAGGAAGTGGTTGGAGCAGCTGGAAATATATGCACGCGCCAACCGTTCATGGTCCACAGCAAACCACTTCATTCGAGCTATTTGAATTTCTAAAAAAGAATACAGGAGAACAGGATGTGGTGGTGTTTTGCAAAGCCAGGGCATTGTGCTATTACACCGGGCGTAATTCCACCTATCGTGTGCATGGCCATACTATCGAACAGATGGCAGCAGATTTCGAAAAATGCGGCGTGACTCGTTTGATTCTACCAAATCGATGGAATCAACCGGAACTCTACGATCCGGCATTAGTACATTATCTTGCTACGTATGCCACCAGGTATCTACAAGAATGGTCGAATTCAGACTTTACGTGCTACCGAAAAAAATAATCATCCGCTTTGAACCTTCATCATAATGTGTCGAAGTAGGTTTAGTGCATAGAGTGCTGTTTCATGAATGACGCGTTCTCGTCCAGTACCTAATTGCAATTTACGCGTCTCAGTACCTTGAGGTCCTGAAACGGCGATCCATACTAATCCAAGTGGCTTCTCATCCGTGGCACCTGTGGGACCCGCAATTCCACTTGCTGCGATGGAATAATCGGTACGAAGCTTAATCCGAACCTGTTCGGCCATACAACGCACAACGGATTCGCTGACCGCACCATGCTTTTCAAGCATTTCTTTAGGAACGTCCAGTAACGATGTTTTAATATCGTTTGAATAGGAAATGATGGATCCCTTAAAATAAGCCGAAGAGCCGGGAATCGCAGTAACTCGGTGAGCGATGTAACCGCCCGTGCAGCTCTCAGCAGTGGACAATGTATTGCCTGCAGCAGTAAGTAATTTACCTACAATAGCTTCTAACCGATCATTATCAAATCCAAAAACATATTCGTTGATGATCTGCAAAAGCTTTTCTTCCTCATGCGCCAGTTCCATGCGAAGTAATTCTGGTAGTTTTCCAGCTGCCGTAATGCGTAAACGAACCATTCCTGCTGCTGGCAGATAGGCCAACTTCATATGAGCAGGCAATGCTGCCTCCCATCCTTCAAGCATATCAGAAAGCATTGATTCACCAATGCCTTGAGTAAGTATTGTACGATGAAGTACAGGGGGCACGTTGAATCGCTGAGACAATCGTGGAAGCACTTCGTGCTCCATCAATCCCTTCATCTCAGTAGGAACGCCCGGCATCGAAACATAAACAACACCCTCCTTTTCAAACCACATGCCTGGAGCTGTCCCTCGTTGATTATTCAACGTGATGCAATTCTCGGGTACTTCAGCTTGCGAGCGGTTGGTCTCCGTCACTTCGCGACCTCGTTCTCGGAAAATGCGAGCGACATTTTCATAGGCACTACCATCGAAGCGCATACCGACATTAAAATACTTACAAAGGGTCTTCTTGGTGATATCATCTTTCGTAGGACCAAGCCCTCCGGTGATCAATACAAGGCTCGAACGCTTCGATGCTTCGAAGAGTGCATCGAGAATGTGTTGTTCATTATCACTGACAGAGGTGATTTGATGTACCCGTAATCCGATAGCATTCAATTGCTGCCCCATCCAGGCACTGTTTGTATCCACGACTTGCCCAATGAGGAGTTCGTCGCCTATGGTCATTATTTCAACGTTGGAAGTGAGGTGCAACTAGTTTTGTATTTTAATTTTTTAAACAGATCAGTAACCAACGGAGATCCGGTCAGGATTTTCTTTGTCGGGACGAATGGTCATGACGGGAATGTCGGAGTGATTGATGATGTGCTGTGATGCATTGCCCAAAAAAAGACTACTTCCCTCCTGCTCCGTCATGATGACAATCAAGTTGGCATTTACTTGTCGGGAATGGTCGAGTGCAATTTGTGACAGTTGATCGCCGTGAACCAATTTCATCGTATGTATGATTTGGTGCTCGTCCAAATACTCCCCAACCTTATGAACTTTCAATTCGAATTTCTTTAGCATATCAGGCTCTGTCATCGAAGCGACACCCACCACATGAACGGTGGAACGATAGAGTCGTGCAATCTCTGTGGCATACCTAACTTTTTGTCTGGACACAGTAGAGTTGTCAATCGGCAACAGCAAATTCTTAAAGTCTTTGTGTAGGGTATTGGCATGAATAGCCATAACTGGGCATTCGGCATTCATGACAATTTTGTTGGTATTGCTTCCAATGAGAAATTCCTGCACACCTCCTACACCATGAGCACCAAGCAATACAATGTCAGCAGCTATTCTCTTGGCAACGGCTACGACGGTCTTGTAAATTTTACCTTTCTCCAAGTAAGGATGAACGGGGCGCCAGGAATCACGCGCTGCTTTTTCTGCAATTTCCTTGAGCTTTTCTAATGCTTTGGCTTCAATTTTAGACTCAAATTCATCCTGACTTTTACTAAAGGCTTGCGAAATAGCTGAAGTAATCGAGAATGACTCTAATACGTGAAGTAAATGGATTTCAGCACTGCATTTTCTGGCCATGACTACGGCATGCTCCAAGGCCGCCTGTGAAGCTTCGGAGAAGTCGTATGCGACGAGAATTTTTTTGATTTCAAATCGCTTGCTTGTCATAGTAATTAGGTTTAGTACTGATACACGGAAGCCGTGGTGTCCTTACGTTCCATAGGACGGATACTTAATACCGGTATGTCAGAGCTGTTAATGATGGTTTGGGCAGCCGGACTAATGAACATATCTGTCCAATCCATTTCCTGCTGGGTCATAACCATGATTAGGTCAGCTTTAACCTTTTTGGAATACTTGACTACCTCTTCAGCAATATCGTCACCTTCTATTAATTCTGAATCGCAAGGAACTTTATGTTCCTCCAAGAATTCACGAACCTGTTGTAGTTGACGCGTAAGTTTGTTGACGATAAATTCATCATCATTAGGAAGAATTGTAATCAAATGGATGGTAGATCCGAAGAGTTTTGATAATTCAATCGCCTTACTCACTTTTTCCTTGGTTTCTTTCTGAAGGTCAAGTGGCAACACAATGTCTTTACATCCGGAACGATGCTTTTTTCCTTTGATGGTAATGACCGGACACGGAGATTCACGGATAACACGGAGCGCGTTTGACCCGATGAATCGCTTCAGACCCGTTGATCCGGCAGTTCCCATAATGATGAAGGAGCACTTGAGTTTTTTGGCAGCTTTTTGAATCTCTTCGTAAATTTTACCTTTAGAGACCATCACTTGCACTTCGATTCCTGCTTTTGAACTGGTTTCATCGGCTAACCGTTCCATTGCTTTTTGGACTTTTTTCTCCATCGACTTATCCTCCTTAGCGCCAATAAACGGCATATGAAAGGCTTCGTCAATGACATGCAGCAGGAATAATTCCGCATTAGTCAGTCGCGAAAGGTTATACGATTGTTCGAGTGCAATGAAAGATTGGTCCGAAAAGTCAATCGGAACCAGGATGCGGTTTTTAGCCATGGGAAAATACGTTATTATTGTGTACGCAAAATTACGTTACACTTCCACATGAGCAAGATACCTCCTTCAGAACTTATCCTCAATTCCGATAACAGCGTTTACCACCTCAATTTACTTCCTCATGAACTAGCGGGTACGGTTATAAATGTCGGGGATCCGGATCGCGTTGCCTTGGTTTCAGGCTTCTTTTCCTCCATTGAAGTTAAGAAGCAAAAGCGCGAATTCATTACTCACACTGGCATTTATAAAGGAAAGAGAATCACAGTTTTATCTACAGGAATCGGAACTGATAATATCGATATCGTTTACAATGAATTAGACGCATTGGTCAATATAGATCTTGAAAAGCGGGAGATCAAGGAACACCTTTCTTCGCTCAACCTGATTCGTATTGGAACTTCCGGCTCACTCCAACAGGAGATCCCGGTAGACGGTTTTGTTTTTTCGGAATTCGGCCTTGGATTGGACGGGCTACTGAATTTCTATAAGTTACCAAACGATGCCGAA
>CANIAS010000102.1 GCA_947465495.1 Candidatus Pollutiaquabacter sp.
AAAGGACGCACTACCTGCTCTTACTTTCTGCCGGGCGACTCCTTGATACTTTATGCCAGTACCCACGAGGGTAATTTAGAATGTCCACCAAAACCTGCACCACGCGCTGATCACAAATACGTTTGGGCGCTGTATGAAGATTTTGATATTTATGTAGCCGATTTGAAAGGCAACATTCGTAAGAAGCTCACCGACTCACCGGGTTATGATGCTGAAGCGACTGTAAGTCCGCTTGGCGACAAAATCGTATTTACGTCCGTCCGCAGCGGAGATATCGAATTATACGTCATGAATACGGATGGCACTGGATTAGTACAAGTAACGAATCAACTAGGGTACGACGGTGGGGCATTCTTTTCTCCGGATGGAAAGCAGTTAGTTTTTCGTGCGTCACGTCCAAGCACACCGGATGAGATCGCAGAATACAAGCAATTATTAGCCGAAGGATTAGTGACTCCAACCAACATGGAAATTTACACCTGCGATGTGGATGGAAGTAATCTAAAGCAGATTACCCATCTCGGTGGAGCAAACTGGGCTCCGTACTTCACACCAAATGGTAAAAACATTATTTTTTCATCGAACCACGTAACAAAAGGATACAAATTCAACCTTTGGATGTGCGACACGAAGGGTGAAAACTTGAATCAAATTAGTTTTGACAAAGTCTTTGATGCCTTTCCGGTTTTCTCACGGGATGGGAAACATCTTGTATTTTCAAGCAATCGAAACAACAATGGCACGCACGACACCAATCTTTTCATCGCCGACTGGAACGAGGCTGTCTTTCCAATAAAACGCTGATTCGTGAGTCTCTTTGAGCGCCTCAGTAGAGAGTTCAGCATCTTCTACAACAGTCAGAAGTTTGGTGGAATAACGCTGATCGCTTGCACCCTATTCTCGCTGCTAGTAGCTAATTCAGCTTGGTCGGAAACTTACTTGCATTTCTGGCACGACGAACTCCTTCAACTTCCTGCTTCATGGCATGCCCCCACATCACCAGAAAAAATAGTGAACGATTTGCTGATGGCTGTATTTTTCTTGCTGGTAGGAATGGAAATCAAGCGAGAAGTTCTATCCGGAGAATTATCCAATTTTCAACGAGCCTCCTTACCGTTATCCGCGGCTCTAGGAGGAATGATCGCCCCTGCACTGATTTATCTTTCATTCAACGCGGGATCATCGGTTGTTCATGGATGGGGAATTCCGATGGCTACCGATATTGCTTTTGCCATTGGTATACTGGCGTTATTAGGTTCACGAGTACCGACTTCACTTAAAATACTTTTGACCGCTTTGGCAGTTGCAGATGATCTTGGAGCTGTTTTGGTGATTGCATTGTTCTACACTCAACAATTACACCTACTCTATTTATTAGGGGCCGCTGCAGTGATGTTAGTGCTCTACTTATTAGGAAAGACTCTTGTAACTTCACTCTGGCCATACCTGTTATCGGGGTTGATCTTATGGATATTCATCCACCTTTCCGGAGTTCATGCTACCATAGCAGGAGTTTTATTAGCACTCGTAATTCCGTATGATCAGAAGCGACAAAACGATCCGTTACAGCGATTGGAAACTGCTTTGCATCTTCCAGTCAATCATTTCATCATGCCTTTATTTGCATTGGCAAACACCGCGATAGCCATTCAATCGGATAGCATCAGCTCCTTACATTCAGACAGTAGTATCGGAATCATGGTTGGGCTCTTCTTTGGAAAACCAATTGGCATACTGCTATTTGTATGGTTGTCGTGCAAAGCAGGAATGAGTAAGTTACCCGTAGGAATCACTTTCCGTCACATACTTGGAATAGGATTTCTCGGCGGTATTGGTTTTACCATGTCCATTTTTATTGCCATGATCGCCTTTAACCAACCTGCGTTGACAGACTCCGCCAAGCTGGCAATCCTCACCGCATCTACCCTTTCGGGAATTGTAGGCTATTTATTATTGAAGAAAGTTTTCAGTATTTCACAGCATTAGCTGTCAGCCAAACCCCTTTAAAATCCTTACTTTTTGAGTTTATCTTTAAATACTTTGCGGAACTTATCAACTTTTGGAGCAACAACAAACTGACAATAGGCTTGATCACCGTTTTGATTGAAATAATTTTGGTGATAATCGTCTGCTTCATAAAATACTGTAAAGGGAGCGATTTCAGTTACTACCGTATCGCTGTAGGCGCCCGAAGCATTTAGTTTCTCCTTTAAATTAACCGCGATACGTTGCTGATCAGAGTTGTGGTAAAAGATGACGGATCGGTATTGAGTACCTACATCATTCCCTTGGCGGTTTAGTTGAGTTGGATCATGGGATGCCCAGAATGCTTCCAGAATATCTTCATAGCGAAGTTTACGATGGTCGTACACCACCTGAATTACTTCTGCATGGCCCGTATTGCCGTTGCATACTTCACGATAAGCAGGATTTTTAATGTGACCACCACTAAAACCAGATTTCACACCTACTACACCATCCAGCAATTGGAATTGCGCTTCCGTGCACCAAAAACAACCACCACCCACGGTGGCAGTATCTAAAAATTCTAGAGGAATATCCATGGTTAATGAGTCTTTCATGTTGTTTTTTTCTGAGACAGATGGCTGTGCACACCCCATCAAAAGCAGACAGGTTAGCAGCGACAAAGTACGTGTTTTTGAGTATCGAAGCATGTTAGTTACTACGGGATCAGAAAGGTAATATTGTTCTTTTAACAAACTTTAAGAGCAATTGTTCGAGTGCGAATGTCACAGGGGAAAAACATATCTTTACGGGAGAATATGTCTGACCTGATTCAACTCTTACCGGACTCGGTAGCCAACCAAATTGCTGCCGGCGAAGTCATACAGCGACCTGCTTCAGCGATAAAGGAACTGCTTGAAAATGCGGTTGATGCCGGAAGTACTAGCATTGAAGTCTATGTGAAGGATTCTGGGAAAACTTTGTTACAAGTGATTGATAATGGATGCGGCATGAGCGGAACCGATGCGCGTATGTCCTTTGAGCGGCACGCTACCTCCAAAATCCGATCGGCGCAGGATCTATTCTCCATCCGAACGATGGGATTTCGAGGCGAGGCGCTAGCCTCCATTGCAGCAGTAGCCCAAGTGGAGTTGAAGTCGAGGCGTACGGAGGACGAACTTGGAACGTTGATTCACATTGAAGGATCGGAAGTAAAAATCCAGGAGCCGGTTTCTACGCCAATTGGAACCTCCTTCTCCATTAAGAACTTATTTTACAATATTCCCGCTCGTCGCAATTTTTTGAAATCCAATCCGGTTGAAGCGCGGCATATTATTGATGAATTCGAGCGTGTGGCGATGGCCAATCCCAATGTGGCCATGTCCCTGAATCAAAACGGCATGGAGATTTTTCGATTGCCTGCCAGCAACCTACGTCAACGAATCGTCAACATCTATGGAAGCCACTACAACGAGCGGCTTGTTCCGGTGCAGGAAGATACCACGATGATCCGATTGCAGGGATTCGTAGGAAAACCAGAGTTTGCCAAGAAGTCACGAGGTGAGCAGTTTTTCTTCGTCAACAATCGATTCATCAAAGACCACTACCTGCATCATGCAGTTACCAATGCCTTTGAAGAGTTACTTCCCCGCGATTGCTACGCGTCGTATTGGATTTATCTTGATATAGATCCGGCGCGAATCGATGTGAACATACATCCCACAAAGACGGAGATAAAATTTGACGATGAACGTTCCGTGTATGCCATTGTCAGAGCTGCTGTCAAGCGTTCGCTTGGACAATACAGTGTTACACCCACCTTAGACTTCGAAAAGGAAACAGCTTTTGATGTTCCCTACCGTGATCAATTCAAACCCGTTAGTAAACCGGGCATTGCCGTAAACACGTCCTATAATCCATTCCACAAGGAGGGTAAATCCATACAGGTATCAGGTTGGGAAAAACTATATGACGGTGTACGAACAGCTGCGCCCATCGATTTTCCGGAATCTTCACCCGCAGCACTTCCCTTCAATGACGAAGAGCTTGTCAAGAGCTACGCTGAACACGCTATATTCCAATTAGCAACTAGTATCATTGTGTGTAATTTCTCAGGAACCGGATTATTGATGATCGATCAACAATCCGCGCACGAAAGAATCTTGTTCGAGCGTTTCCTTCGAAAAACAGAAGACCAGGCTGGCATTCAGCAGGATCTTTTCCCCATCAACTTACAATTCAGTGCGCAAGATTCAGTAATATTATGTGAACTGACCGATGAGCTTCGTAAATTCGGATTCGACCTGCGAGAATTCGGGCTGAACACGTATGTATTGCATGGTCGCCCAGACATCATTGAAAAAGGATGTGAGAAAGCAACCTTGGAAGCTATTATCGAAAATTACAAACATTTCCAGGACCCAACACCCAGCACTATCGGCAAACGGATGGCACAATCCGTAGCTCGATCCCTGGCCGTCAAACGTGGTCGCCGCCTGTCGGCACTTGAAATGCAACGTTTGGTGGATGATCTGATGCGCTGCACTGAACCAGCCCTAGGAATCGATGGCAAACCATGTTCATGGATGTTGACCAACGACGAGATTCTTTCTAAAATGCGACGCTA
>CANIAS010000103.1 GCA_947465495.1 Candidatus Pollutiaquabacter sp.
AACGCCTTGCCAGGTTGCCCAGCTAAAAGGTGCAGCAATTCAAATTCCTTCTTCGATAAGGTTATCAACTTCTGGTCTAAATAAACTGAGTATGCTTCTTTGTCAATGTAAAGTCGACTTGTACTTTCTTTTTGCTCTTGGATAGCTATTTCAGCTTGATCTGAACAACGAGCCAGAAGCCGAGCAAAAAAACCTTCATTGGCAAACGGTTTCCGAACGTAATCATCTGCTCCTGATTTGAAAAAATCAATCTCTCGCTCAGTCTCCATTGATGAGGAAATCACAATTGTCTTGATCTTTCTGAACCCTGATTGATTGCGTATCAGAAAACAAAGTTCCAATGCGGCCGGCTCCTGATAATCCGAATCAATGATGACCAAATTAGGAGCGTGCTCCTTAATCAATGGTAGGGCTTCGGATACCTTTGGACATAACTGAACCTGGAACTCTTTCCTGTTTTGGAAAATATAGGACGGGTCCGGTAAATAAGGATTCGATATCAAGATAACTTTTCGCATAGTCAACAGAAAGATGTACTCATTTAAGTAATTCTCGAACCATACCAACAATCAAGTTGGGTCGTATGGGCTTGGTAATAAAGTGGGATCCACCGGCTTCCATGGCATTCATCGAAGTAAATTCGTCCGCGTCCGCCGTAAGAAATAATACAGGAATTTCCTTTAGTCGCTCATCTTTTTTCAAGGTGCGACAAGTTTCAATACCTGTTAATCCTGGCATGCGGATATCCATGATGATCAAATCAGGTTGTGTAAACGCGGCCTGTATCAAACATTCCTGACCACTATAGGCCTTTACTACACTGAAATTTTCTTTCGTCAAATTGTACGTCAGAATTTCAACGATATCCGGTTCATCGTCTACTACCAGCACTTTGAGTGATTCTTGCATTTCAGTTGATTATATTGCACAAGATGCCTGACAGATATGAACGGGCAATTAGCATACTGTGAAGTAATTGTTAACCGGCACATCGATCAATTCGGCTTGAACATCCGATTGTATTTTTGAGTAAAACATCGTTTCAAGAAATGTATCTCGTTGTATTGAGCCAGTCGCCGTAGAAAGCATTCCGGATAAGACTTGCACTTCCGAACCTCCAGGCACTTCTTTTACAATTAGGTCGAAAAGCATAGCAGCGTCCGAATGATCTGAAAAAGCTGTTGCCTTCAAATTCTTTGATTGATTGACACCGATTTCAAATCCCATCTCGAAAAGTATATTATTGCATATTGCAAGCGTATTCTCCGTTGAGTGTTTTCTAAAAAGGAGCTTCATGGTTCTTTTTTAGAAACGAAGGTAGAATCTCGATGTTGAGAAATAATTAACGACATGTTAAGTCTATGGTAGACAGGAATTAATTTTACATGAACTATGAAGCAGCAGACAAAAACCAAAATCCTGAAAGGCATGTGGTGGACAGTCGGGGTACTGGTTGTAATTGTAGCCACATTAGGCTATTTTATCTACCAACGACTGTATTCACCAAACACACGCTTACAGCAGGATGATTTTTTATATATACCAACAAGTGCCGATTTCGAAACAGTCGTGAGTCTGTTGGATGAAAAGCACTTACTCGTCGATGAGGCCACCTTTCGGTGGACTGCTCAAAAAATGAACTATATAGACCGCATTAAGCCAGGGAGGTATAAAGTAAAAAGCGGAATGTCGAATCGATCGCTGGTGACTATGCTACGAGCAGGAAAACAAGTTCCGGTTCAGCTGAAATTTAATACGGTCCGGACGAAAGTACAACTGACTGAACGAGTAGGGGAGCAGCTCGAAGTGGAACATACAGCACTGCTTCACCTGCTCGATGATAGCGATTATCTCCAGCCACTTGGATTTACCACCAACAATGCATTGGCACTTTTTTTACCTAATACCTATGAAATTTATTGGAACACATCCGCTGATCAATTCATCAAAAGGATGAAACGTGAATATGATAAGTTTTGGACGGCGGATAGAATGAGAAAAGCAAAGCAAGCTGGTTTATCTCCTGTCGAAGTTTCCATTTTAGCTTCCATCGTTCAGCAAGAGTCCAACAAAGAAGACGACAAACCGATTATTGCCGGCGTCTATCTCAATCGCTATCGTAACGGATGGAAACTGGATGCGGACCCAACATTGATTTATGCAGCCGGTGATTTTACCATCACACGAGTACTCAATATCCATAAATCCATCGACTCCCCGGATAATACCTATTTATACAAAGGCTTACCTCCAGGCCCAATTTGTCTTCCCACGCAAAAGTCCATCGATGCTGTTTTAAATTATACGCATCATAATTATTTTTATTTCTGTGCGCGTGAAGACTTTAGTGGCTATCATAATTTTGCAGCAACCTATCCGCAACACCTGGTTAATGCCAGTAAATTCCAACGTGCCTTGGATCGACGAGGAATCCGGAATTGACGTCAATTAGTTTGATTTTTAGCCTTTTTTTGACTATTTTCGTCATCCTCTAAGGGGAATAAAATCCTCTTTTAACGATCATATACGAGTTACTATGAACAAGATCAAATTCGGCACCGACGGATGGAGAGCCATAATTGCTAAAGATTTTACCGTTGAAAATGTCGCTCGCGTAGCCGAAGGCACCGCATCGTGGCTTCTATCCCAAAGCAAGCAACCAGTTGCTGTAGTTGGCCACGATTGCCGATTTGCCGGCGAATTGTTCGCTGAAACAGTTGCAAAAGTCTTAGCATCCAAGGGAGTCAAAGTGCTGCTATCCCGTGGTTTCGTTTCCACACCCATGATTTCCTTGGGCGCTGTAAAGCATGGTTGCAATATTGGAATTATCCTGACAGCATCACACAACCCACCTTCATACAATGGATTCAAACTTAAAGGAGCATTCGGTGGACCGCTGATTCCTTCCGATGTACAAGCTATTGAAGACATCATCCCAGAGCGATCAACCATTGATTTAGACAAGATCTCCATGACTGAACTGGAGAAATCTGGCATGGTGAGTATCGTCGCATTGGAAGATGAGTACATTACCCACGTCGAAAAGAACTTTGACCTCGATGCGATCCGAAACTCAGGATTGAAGCTCGTCTATGATGCTATGTATGGCGCTGGTCAAAATGTCGTAAAGCGACTATTTCCAGCTATCACCATGTTGCACTGTGATTATAATCCGGGATTTCACGGGCAGGCTCCAGAACCTATCCATAAAAACCTTAAAGAACTTAGTCAGCTCATGTCATCCGGCAAATTTGATTGTGCTCTGGTAACGGACGGGGACGCAGATCGAATTGGGATGTACGACAACCAAGGCAATTTCGTTGATTCACATCACATCATTCTCCTGCTAATTCATTACCTGCACAAGTATAAAGGAATGAATGGCAAAGTTTGTACTGCTTTCAGCACTACACCAAAAGTTGAAGCATTGTGTAAGCAATATGGATTATCGCTTGAGACTGTTAAGATAGGTTTCAAATATATCTGCGAAATTATGCTCAAGGAAGATGTACTTCTCGGCGGAGAAGAAAGTGGTGGCATTGCTATCAAGGGTCACATTCCGGAGCGCGATGGAATTTGGATGGGTTTGGTAATATGGGAATTCATGGCAAAGAGCGGCAAGAAACTACCAGAACTGATTGATGAATTGTATGCAATCGTCGGAGCTTTTGCCTACGAACGTAGCGACCTGCATTTGTCCGAAGAAGTAAAACAACGTATCGTTAAACGCACATCCGAAGGATTCTATACTTCTTTCGGTCCATATCATGTGAAGTGGGTAGAAGATATTGATGGCTATAAATACTTTTTCAAAGAGGATAAAAGCGAATGGTTGTTGATTCGTGCATCAGGCACTGAACCAGTTCTCCGGACTTATGCAGAAGCCGCAAGCAAAGAAGGAGCATTTGCGATACTAAAAGCTGCTGAAGCAACATTATTAGCTTGACACTAAAATTGCGCTTCTTTTTTTTCTGGATGATTTTGTAATGAAACTGATCGAAGATGCAACCGTCATCTAGCGTTTAGCTCTTGGATTAAAAATCTTAGGGCATTTTTTTATCAATTTCGTAGTTGAAAGTTGTTTGCTACACCAATCACCTATTTATTAAACTGTAAGAAGTAGCTCATCAATAAGGCATCTTTAGCAAGAAAGGGTGCGTTATACAAGTGTATTCTCTGGTAAAGAATACAAATGGTTTGGTTAGGTTTATTTGATTTAATGTTTGTGTCAATCCCGTAAGATTGAAAGACAACTCAACCCCGTAAGGTTGAAAAAAAACACCAGCCCCGTAAGGCTGGTTTTTTTATGCCCTTAGTTAATTCATCGAAAGAAACCAGACTCAAATTGTAAGACAATTGTAAGGATCCATATTTCTTTCTCGCATCAAATGAAATTCAATAGCCGTAATAGGAGTGTATTCTGTGGTTAGGAATATGTTTTAATAGGTTAGGTTAGGATCAACCCCGTAAGGTTGACAAAAAAGAAAATCCAGCCCCGTAAGGCTGGTTTTTTTATGCCCTTAATTAATTCATCGAAAGAAACCAGACTCAAATTGTAAGACAATTGTAAGGATCCAT
>CANIAS010000104.1 GCA_947465495.1 Candidatus Pollutiaquabacter sp.
ATCAATGTCGGCTTTGGCAAACGTTCGTAGTATTTTGAAATCTCAATCTGTTCGCGATTTTCAAAAATCTCTTCCAGGTTATCGCCAGAAGTATTGAATTCAGACAATTTACCATTAAGCTCTTCTTTTAATTCAGAAGAAATCTGATTGGCGCGCTTAGAGATGACCACGAGCGATTCGTAAACATTTCCGGTTTCACGATCGTAATCGCGAATATTGCGGGTAATCGTGGTATTGGTTTCTGCCTTGTAATTCATCGGACTAGATTTAGGCTGCAAAGATATTCAAAAAAATCAATTTTGGGAGCTATTAACACCCAAATTATTAAGAAATTCCAGCCTTTTTCGGCAAACGGCCGCTATATCGTCGGCTTCTTCCTTGTAACTGCTAGCCGGAAAGGCAACCGAAAAGACCCCATAGAATACGAGGCATTCGTTGTATCGGATGGCTTTCTTGTCTTCAAAACTGTTTTCTGCTAATAAGAATTCCGCTTTGACCATCAGGAACATCGCCTCTTGACGGTGAGGAGATAACGGGAAATCAACCAATAAGTTCTTGAAGGATGTAACCGCCGCCTTGTAATCATCCATGTTGTAGTACATCTTGCAATTCTCGTAGGCCTTGCGCTCCAACTTAGCCTCCAATTGATCGATCAGCTGATTACAATCTGAAATCTTGGCACTTCTAGGATACCTATCCGCAAACAATTGAAGCTGGACAATCGCTTTATAGGTGCTTGTTTGATCCAGCGAATAGAGCGGAGAATCCTCGTAAAAGCAGTAGGCCTGCATGTACGCACACTCTTCCGTATATTCACTATTGGGGTACGTCTTGACGAAATTCTCAAAGTCGTATGCAGCGGAGGTGAAATCGCCTACTTTAAAATTACTATACGCGTAATAATACAGTGTTTTCTCTGCCTTATTGGTGCCACGATAAACAGCTATCAATTCCTCGAAAATGGGTAACGCCTTGTAATAATCACCTTTATTATACAACTGGATGGCCAAGTCCATTTTAGCATCTAGGTCGTTACTCTTCATGACGCGGTTGTAATTGCTACAGGCCGACAGCAACCACATGGAGATCAATAAACTGGACAGAAGGCGTAACCGCATGATGCGCGAAGATACAATTTAGAGCAATAGGAAAACGTAGTGATTACCAAGATATTCTATCTCGGCCAAGCCGCTCATCGAACTATGAACGGAGCATGGTAGCGATGGCCTGATGAATCTGACACGGTTACAACATAGCTTCCGGGAGGGAAAGTCTCCTCCACGCGTTGGTCTGATGAGACATCGATGGATGTTGAAAAAACCGATCTGCCCACGACATCCACCACCTGGATTTGACAAGAACCTTTGAAAGTAACAGGAAAGCGTACCGAAATTTGACCGTTGGAAGGATTTGGGTAAACCAACAATCCAGATGTCTCATCCGTCAAGGTTGATGCACTTAAGGGAATCGATCCAGTGACCATGAAATTATCAAATCCTCCTTCGACAATATGTCCAGGAGCATAATCTTCAATACCCACCAACAATCGCATGGTTGTGCCAGGTGTGATAAAATAAGACACAACGAACGATTCATGATACCACGTAGCCAAGCCAGGTGAATTGCGGTTGATAGCAGTTAATCGAACCGTATCTACTCCATCCGTCAATGACACAATCATAGAATCATTAGGCGTTCCAGAACCACCGGTGTTGACAAACCATCGATCGAAATCGATGACCGGATTCTGATAACCAGAAAGGTCAAAAACCGGAGATGTAAGCAAGGAATATCCATTGTCTACATCGTGTGAATTATAGGCTCCCGCCCCATTGTCGGTCACAAAACACAATTCACCGCAATCGCCACTTGCATCGTAATCAGGGTTGATGGGTGCGTTGTTATTATCAAACGTTCCCAGTGGCTCAGCACGCTCCCATGGATTTGTGGTTGTACTACTAATCGTCCAGCCGTAATCAAAACTAAAATCATCCTGATAACCAGGAGTTAGTTGAAGGACAAAAGGACCGTCATTGGCGTTTACAGTAGAACATTGGGTATAATAACCCCATTGACCAGCGGTTAACTGGTAGGAATCTTCTACTACACTTGGAAAACTAAAAGTTCCGGCGGACGTGGAAGTGGCATCCAAATTATAATTAGGATTCTGCATGGATACAAACGAGTTCGATACCGGAAGGGTTGTATTTGCATCGACTATCTGACCTTGAACCGGAATAGAACTTACTGGTTTCAAACGCACATCTAACTGCGTCAATTGTCCATTGGCCAAAACAACTCCTGTGAATGTTTGTGAAACGTATCCAATTCGGCTGAATATTACATCGTAGGTACCCGCTGTTGCTGTTCCAGTTGCGTATTGTCCGGTGGAATTGGTGATCTTAGTAATTACAGCCTGCACTAATTGAACCGTAACCCCCGGAAGTATAAATCCAGATATGGAATCAGTGACTGTACCTTCCAAATAACAACCTCGGACGTAGTCTGGAGTTAAGACGAACAAACCATTATCAATATCCGATGCGACAATGGTACCGGAAGGTAAGAATGGATAAACGCCCCAGCAGCCGTTAAAACCATTGCCGCTTCCCTGAGGATAGGTATCGTAATGTCCGACTTCTATCTGATTCCAGGGACGGCTAACATCGGTGATAACGACTCCCTCTTTATACCAGGATGTAATGGCGAAATCATTCAAGATGTGGGTATTGTGCACAATGGCACCCGATCCAACAGACGTTTGGAACCGAGAGAGCTCTTGAATATTGGTGGGATCACTGACATCAAAGGCGCCAACATAACTACCTGAATTTTCATCTGTTGTAAATAAGGTTTTATGGTCATTAGACAACCACGTATTGTGCGTAAACGAAGTAGGCGTCGACTGGGTGCCTAACAACACCGGATTAGACTTATTCGAGACATCGATAATGGCAAAAAAACCTGAATAGATGTGTGATTCGTACAATGTGTCGTTGTCTGCATATCCATCGTGAACATACGCCGAGTTACCTCCGGCTGGATAGACGTATTGTCCGACGTAGCTAGGATTACTTGGACTGGAAAGATCAAAGAACAGTGTATTTCCACTTCCAATGTTACTACCATACAGATATAAAAAACCTTTGGAGGTATCCACATGCAAAGCGTGAATACTGCTTAGTTGTCCTGAAATAGCACCATCACCCGTATATTGATGATAGACGACGGGCGAAGGCAGTGATCGTAGATCAACAACCGTCAGTCCTCCTCCACCTTCGGTGGCAACGTATGCAAATCCCTTGTAGGTTTTGACCTCACGCCAATCAGACGTAGGACCGGGAACGGTATATCGAATAACAGGATTGCTTGGAACGGTTACATCGACGATGGATAGTCCGAAATCAGTACCTACAAGCGCATATTCGTTATTGAGTGAGTCAACGTATCCCCCAATATTTGCCAATACGGAATTACCATAACTTAATTGACCGGCTAGTTGGAGGTTCTGTGCTGAAACAGAAAGAGTTGCGAAAAACAGCAAATAGAAGCAATAGGAACGCATTTTTGTAGTCGAATTTTGAGGTGCAAATAACACTATAACTAAAGACGTGACAAAACTAACTGCCGTGATTTAGTTTTTTTTCATACAAAAAACATCTATTGCTATGATTTGTATCATCAAACTCAATAGTCGTTTTTTCTGCATTTTTAAGCCGTTTAGGTACAAATTCATCAACAACCAAAAGTTTTGATTGTTCATTAAAAAGGCCTAAAAAGAATGAATTTTGAATGTAAATGACTACATTTGTGATAGGCACGATGTTTTTATTGTCAATGAACAATTGCAATTACATCGTTCGATAGTAGAAAGATATTTAATAGATACGCAGTGGATTTATTTGAAAAATTAAAGAAAAACAGAGGGCCTCTCGGGCAGCATGCGAAAGATTCTCATGGTTATTTTACATTTCCAAAATTGGAAGGTGAGATCGGACCAAGAATGGTCTTTCGTGGGAAAGAACGTTTAGTATGGAGTCTGAACAATTACCTTGGTCTGGCTAATCATCCTGATGTTCGCAAAGCAGATGCTTCAGCTGCAGCCGATTTCGGGTTTGCTTCACCGATGGGTGCTCGCATGATGTCTGGAAACACCAATTTTCACGAACAACTGGAAAATGAACTTTCCACGTTTATGAGTAAAGAAGACACCATCCTACTCAACTTCGGTTACCAAGGAATGGTTTCAGCTATTGATAGCTTGGTGGATCGTCACGATGTGATTGTATACGATAGTGAAAGTCACGCATGTATAATCGATGGCGTTCGATTGCACATGGGCAAACGTTTCGTTTTCCCACACAATGATATTACCAGCTGTGAAAAGCAATTGGAACGTGCAACCCGCATTGTTGAAGAGACCGGCGGTTCTATTTTAGTCATTACCGAAGGTGTTTTCGGTATGCGTGGCGACCAA
>CANIAS010000105.1 GCA_947465495.1 Candidatus Pollutiaquabacter sp.
TAATTCATTGAGTGATCTTAAAGAGCGGTTGGGTCTGTCAAAAAAAATAGATGATGTAACAACTCCAATTCAAAACAATCAATAGGGTATAAAATCAAAAAACCCAACCTAAGCTGGGTTTTTATTTCGTCCTTTTTTATCGGAGCGATCATTTCATCATAGATGATTTTTTGTTTAGAGGTTATGAATCAAAAATACATTCGCTTGTTAACTTGTAAAGGCCATTTTGTACTTACTACTTACTGTTTTTGGCCATTGCTGTTTTAGGGCATTGTGTGGATAGCTAAAAAAAACAAATGCTGCAAGCCTTACGGGGTTTAGCAGCATTTGAGATCAACCTTACGGGGTTGAGGTGGTTTTTTCACAGCTATTCTGTGAGGTGATTTGAAACAATGTTACTGCCGGTTGAGGTGAAAAGTTGAAAACAAATTACAGTTCCATTACAGGTGCAAGATTGATATTGCAAATGTCCTTTCAGATGACAATCCTCAGGAAAAACCGTTAAAAAAGATTGATTTTTACCACCTAACTGATTGTAAGAAAACTGCTTTTTTAGTCCATAATGGACTCTGACGAGTAGTTTCGAGCACTCGCGGCTAAACTTTCTTAACTTTGTCGTGTTACTGAATCGAGGATTAATTATGAAGTTGAATACCATTGAAGAAGCATTGCAGGACCTCCGCGACGGAAAAGTCATAATCGTTGTGGATGATGCCAACCGTGAAAACGAAGGTGATTTCATTACATCAGCCGAGAATGTAACACCGGATGTTATCAATTTCATGGCAACCCATGGTCGCGGACTGATCTGCGCAGCCTTAACCGAGCAACGTTGTCAGGAGCTTGACTTACCGTTAATGGTAAGTCAGAATACGGCTAGCCACGAAACACAATTTACCATCTCTATTGATCTGATTGGCCCTGGTATTACCACGGGTATTTCAGCGAGCGATCGTGCACGTACCGTACAAGCGTTGGTTGATCCAGCCACCAAGTCGGAAGACCTGGCACGACCAGGGCATATTTTTCCACTTCGTGCTAAAAATGGTGGAGTGCTCCGTCGTACTGGTCATACGGAAGCAACTGTTGATCTTTCTCGATTGGCAGGATTCAGTCCTGCTGGAGTTCTGGTGGAGATCATGAATGAAGATGGTACCATGGCGCGTTTGCCAGATCTTATGCTGATTGCCGCTCGCTTCAACTTGAAAATAGTCTCCATCGAAGATTTAATTGCTTACCGACTAAAGAACGAATCACTGATTCAGCGAGAAGTCGATGTACAGCTTCCAACTATTTTTGGAAACTTTCAGCTGCATGCATTCAAGCAAATAACCAACGGGCAAGAGCATTTAGCGTTAGTGAAAGGAACCTGGGAGAAAGACGAACCTGTACTTGTTCGTGTACATTCCTCGTGTCTTACGGGCGATATTTTCGGTTCATGCCGCTGTGATTGCGGTCCTCAGCTGCACAAAGCTATGCAGATGATTGAGGCGGAAGGAAAGGGCGTGATTGTTTACATGAATCAAGAGGGTCGTGGTATTGGCCTGTTGAATAAATTGAAAGCGTATAAACTCCAGGAGCAAGGTCGTGATACAGTTGAAGCAAACCTGGAATTAGGTTTCGGTATGGATGAACGCGACTATGGGGTAGGTGCACAAATTCTTCGAGAGGTAGGCGTTGCTAAAATGCGTTTAATGACCAATAATCCTCGCAAGCGTGCAGGATTGATCGGGTATGGATTAGAAATCGTTGAGTCAGTTGCAATGAATATTGTATCCAACGAGCATAACAAACTGTATCTGATTACGAAACGCGACAAAATGGGGCATACTATACGGATTGATAATTAATACATCCGTATCAGGCTAAGGTACCTTTGATAAATTCCTGGAGCTGCTGCGCAAGAACTTCGTTGGAATACTTTTCAACGATCAGTTTTCTCCCTTCTTGCCCAATCATCCTGCATTTTTCAGGATTTGTTATGCACCATTCAATTTGCTTAAGGTAGTCGTTAGGCGTATCAGCAAGTAATATGTTCGTGCCGTCCGTGACATCAATTCCTTCGGCACCAATAGTGGTGGAGATGATAGTTTTTCCCATCGCTAATCCCTGCAGGATCTTGACACGTAAACCGCTCCCTGAGAGTAACGGAACAATCATGACTTGTTTGTCTTTCATGTATTCGTTTGCATCCTTGACCACTGTACTGCAGTGAACACCCGCTGGTGCTGATTGTATTATGTCTTCCGGAAACCCGCGTCCAGCTAGGTAAAGTGGAAGGGAAGGGAATTGTGCATGTATGGATGGCCAACAAGATTGCAGAAACCATCGAATGCCTTCCAGGTTGGGTAACCAATCCATAGAGCCCAAGTGAAAAATCTTCAATGACTCATCCGCTTTCGGGTCTGGATGAGGATATTCTTTTAGGTTGATGCCCAAGGGCATTACGAATACAGGCAGTGATGGAGCGGCATTAGTAAAAACTTCTTGATCAATGGTGGTAATTGGAAGTATGCCGTCGATTTTATGCAAGATGCCTAATTCATAATGACGTAGGCGCTTTGCTAAAAAGTGATAGTAGGATTGGCGAAAAGGATTTTTTTCGGTTCGTGCCAGTCGTTCCCAAATTCTGAATTCTGTATTGTGCGAACGCAGGATAATCCGTGCTGAACTGTTTCGGCGGATGCAGTCGATGTAGGGAGTAGTGAACAGTGATTCTAATTGAATCACATCAAATTGATTGTGGTGTAGTAATTCGACCAATGTATGTTCAACAGTCTGGCTGTAAAATCGGACAATGTTGTAGGATTCTTCCGAACGAAAAAGATTCCTGACGGCACCGGTCAAAGTAACCTTTGTATCAATGGGTGCCGTGTGAATATTAAAATTGTTCCTAAATCGTGCTGGTAAATCCGCAGGTTCGATAAAATGCTTCGACGTATTTAATGCAAAAATGGTGACTTGATGCCCGGCTTCAAGCAACAGTTCCGCCATGTTTAGCATGGCAATATTGCCACCATCATTTTGTGGCCAAGGCACACGATGACAAATTAGTAGAACTTTCAAACCGTGCTGGATTTGTTGGAACGGAATCGAAGTATACGCAACAGTCGAACGTAGGATTCGCGACTGAATAATGAACTATCTGTAGTTGCTTTATAGGTCAGGAAAACACCTACCGGTAAGAGTACCATCGAAGAGAGCCACATTCCATTCATGGTGGTCATAACGCCTTCTCGTGCGAATTTTTCACCTGTAATGCTGATAATGTGATAGGAAATGAAAAATAGCACCGAAATCACCACAGGCATTCCCAATCCTCCTTTCCGGATGATGGCTCCAAGCGGTGCACCGATGAAAAATAATATCAGACACGCGAAGGACAATGTGAATTTGCGGTGCCATTCGATTTCGTGCCGTGCCAAACTTCTACGTTTAATGGCGATGTCCTGAGCTGCATCATCTGCTACACCGCGCATACTTCTGGCGGCATACAGCGCAGAGGTTATAGTGTTGAATCCTTTACGGGCAGCATAGGTGCCTGCAGCTGCGGGTCGCACGTAGGTCGATGTGTCGGGTTTGTCATTCAGCCAATGTAATTGTCTGACAACATCGTCCGATTTCACAGCAATGGTTGTGCGAATAGAATCTGAAGCATCTGACAGTTGACGTAGATTGAGCATTTGAAAATTATCCTTGAATAGCTTTTCGTTGGTGCGAGTCATTTTAAATGAACTCAAGTCAAAGCGAAATGTCTCTTGGTCAAATTCCGTACGGAGCAACGGGTGGGACTGCCGGTCTCTACCAGTTTCCTGATCTTCGTAACTAACACCTTTAAACAAGGTGATAACCAGGAATCGTTCATCATCCGACATGGCCATTTTTCCTTGGTCAGCCATGACCATTTTCGTATTGCCACGGTTGTTTGTATGATCATAGATCATCACACGATGCAAAGTTTGGCCGTCATCGTCTTTTTCGCCTACTTTAATGGAGTATCCATCGATGCCGTTATAAAATACACCTTCTGTAATGTAGAGTGCCGGTTTTTGCTGACGTACATCGTACAGCAGCGCATTCATCTTCAGATTAGCAATGGGTAATACGTAATTACTAAAGAAAAAGGCTCCGACGGCAATCGCAAAAGCCGTCAGTGTCAGTGGTCGCATAATTCGTTGCAAGCTGATGCCGGCTGACTTACAAGCTGTCAGTTCAGAGTGTTCGCTCAGGTTTCCAAAGGTCATGATGGAAGAGAGGAGCAATGCCAGTGGAAGCGCCAAAGGCACCAACGTGACGGATACAAAGAGCATGAGTTGGGTTATCACGAGCCATCCTAAGCCTTTTCCAACCAAATCGTCGATGTATTTCCATAGGAACTGCATCTCTAACACGAACAGGGCGATCATGAAGGTCAGCAGAAACGGTCCGGCAAAGGAGCGCAATAGCAATA
>CANIAS010000106.1 GCA_947465495.1 Candidatus Pollutiaquabacter sp.
AGAAGATCTGATCGCAGGATACATTCATGGTCGGGTTGGTCATTTGAAAGACAACCTTTTGATTGTCAAAGCTGAAATAGGCTTCCGCGTTATCACCACCATACGTCAGTTGCCGCACTTTTGAAAAGTAACGTTCCGAAGAATAATGAACCGTGGTGTCAGGCGGTCCCGAAGGAGTACCATGTTGCGCTATCGATGGGTAACTAACTACAGAGTATATGACAACTAAAAAAAGCTTTTTGATCATGCTACAAAGTTAATGGATGCCTCTCATCCTGCAAATCAAACGTCCCTGATTGGCGTGTAGATACTGTCATATTTAGTAACTTTGCCTTCAGAAAACCATTTCTATGAAACGAATTCTTTTACCGATTGTGGCCCTGACTGCCATTTCCCTGCAATTCCTGGCATGTAGTAATCGTCCTACCGGCGATACAACCCAGGATGATTTTTTGGTTCAATGGATGGACACTTCGGTAGATCCCGGCGATGATTTTTTTCGATATGCTACAGGAAATTGGATGAAAAATAATCCCATTCCAGATGCTGAACGCCGTTGGGGAATTGCGAACTTGGTACGTGATGAGATTTACACCAAACTTCTAACCATTAGTGAAGAAGCAGCTGCCGATAAGGCGGCTACTGCTGGTTCTAATCGTGAGCGAATAGGTGCCTTTTGGGCTTCTGGTATGGATTCGGCGGTGATTGAAGCTCGTGGACTCGATCCTTTAAAAGAAGAACTGGCCGCCATTGAAGCAGCCAAGACCGCTGCAGATATTATGAAGCTGGTGGCGCGATATCAGATAATCAGCGGTTCGCCAATGTTTCAATTAGCTCCTTATCAGGATGAGATGAACAGTGAAAAGGTAACGCTTCATTTGTATCAAGGCGGTATTGGCTTGCCAGATCGTGATTATTACTTTAATAATGACGAGCGCACGGTAAAGATTCGTCGTGAATATTTGGAGCATTTATCACGCATGTTCATGTTAATGGGTGTTGATCCGATGCAATCGAACATACAGGCAGCTGCCGTGATGAAGTTGGAAACTTCCTTGGCCGAGTCTTCGCGCAAGTTGGAAGATTTGCGAGATCCGTATGCTAATTATAATAAGGAATCCGTTGCTTTATTTACTTCAAAATATCCATTAATCAATTTACGCGGACTGTTGAATGAAATCGGATTGGAAAAGGTCGATACCGTAATTGTCGGACAGCCGGAGTTCTTTGCGCGACTGAATAAGTCCTTGAAAAGTGTTTCCATCCAAGATTGGAAATCGTATTTATCCTGGAACTTGGTCAGCAGTTTTACAGACCAGTTGAGCACTAAGTTCGACCAAGAGAATTTCCGTTTTTATGGAATGGCCATGACTGGTGTTCAATCACAGCGCCCTCGCTGGAAGCGGATTCTGGATGAAGAAGAGAGTTTCCTCGGAGATGCTTTAGGTCAACTCTACGTGGAAAAGTTTGTATCTCCAACGATGAAAAAACGCTACCAGATTTTGGTGGACAACATGATGTCAACCTACAAGGATCATATTCAACAACTCGAGTGGATGAGTCCTGAAACCAAAGTCAAGGCGCTCGATAAACTTAGCAAGGTCACCAGTAAAGTGTGCTATCCAGACAAATGGAAAGACTATTCTTCACTCAACTTTGATCGATCCAAGTACCTGGAGAATGTCATTCAGTGTCGTCAGTGGCAGTTTAAGTACTACACGGATAAATTATTTAAACCGGTGGATCGTACGGAGTGGGACATGACACCTCAAACCTATAACGCCTATTACAATCCATCGAACAATGAAATTGTATTGCCGGCCGCTCAGTTTTTGATACCTAATTTACCGGATTCCTTGGCTGACGACGCTATCATCTATGGGTATGCAGCAGCATCTACCATTGGTCATGAAATTACCCATGGATTTGATGATCAAGGTCGCCAGTTTGATGCGGCCGGAAACTTAGCCAATTGGTGGTTGCCACAGGATTCTATTAACTTCTCCAAACGTGCTCAGTTGCTAATTGATCAATTTAGTAGCTATGTGGTGTTAGATAGTATCCACATTAACGGAGAGGCTTCCATCGGAGAGAATATAGCCGATCTGGGTGGTGTAGTCATCGGTCTGGATGCTTTCAAAAAGACAGAGCAATTTAAAAAAGGTGAAAAAATCGATGGTCTTACTCCGGTTCAACGCTATTTCATCGGCTATACCTTGGGTTGGCTCGGCCATACGCGCGACGCCGCCTTGGCTATGCAGGTTATGACGGATGTACACGCACCGAATTTCCTCCGTGTTAATGGACCATTCAGCAACTTGCCGGAATTCTACGAAGCGTTTGGTATCCAGGAAGGTCAACGCATGTGGCGTCCTGATTCAATGCGCGTCATTATCTGGTAATTCACGTTTTTTACAATAGGTGAATTGCAAAATGGTAGGTCATAAGAATATTACTGCGTCATTACTTTGACATCGAACTCTGAACCTGACTCAGTCAGTTTCTTCGGTGTACTGCTTCTGACATTCATTTCGAATTGACCACCCGTAACGATTATTCCGTGCCATTGCTTGACTACGGATTTGGTTATTTGTTTGCCATTTCTGCTCACGTCAAAACCAATAGCGCTATCTGTTGAATTCAAGGTAATCATCAATTTCTTCGATGGCGGAAACTGGAATTTCTTAGTTTTCGTTGGCTCGTTAGTACTTATTTTGCCCATGAAACCTGAAAGAACAGTCAATTCATCACTCATTCCGAATGGGACTTTCCGGAGTAGCACACTGCCTTCCGGTCCACTCAAAAACAGCTGGTCGGAAGTCAAGGAATCAATATGAAAATTTTCCACCGATGAATCAGATTTTTCATCTGTATAATGGATGGTAAGTTGCTTCAAGTCGTCGCATTCCCAATAGCCATTCGCACCTGAAAGAAGTTGTTCGAATGTGCCGTCATTTGACAGGTAATAGCCTTCATTCGTCAGTGAGTTGGCGCTGTCACGACTCCAAAGTCCGGCAAGTGATGGCGGCTCGGTTGAATTAGCATTTTTAGTGTCCTGTGGCTGGGAGCAATTGTAGCTTAGCAACAACAAGCTCCATGAAAATAATTGAGTGATTTTCATGATAACTAACGAATCAGAAAGGCATTCGGGCCATGGGTGCTATGTTGAGTGGTGCAAATTCTTTTTCCAAGAATTTGAAGTAACCGGCCATGCCAATCATGGCAGCATTGTCAGTACAATAGGCGAAAGGAGGAATGAAAACATTCCACGCGTTTTTAGTGCCAGCCGCTAACAATCCGTTTCGAAGTCCACTATTCGCACTCACGCCACCTGCAATGGCAATGTCACGAATTCCGTATTGAACGGCTGCCTTCTCCAGTTTTTCGATCAGAATCGTAACAATCGTGTGTTGCAACGAGGCGCAGATATCAGGCAGGTAATTTTCGATGAAGTTCGAGTCCTGTCGGGTGCGCTCTTGAATGAAATATAGAAACGCGGTCTTTAATCCACTAAAACTGAAATGGAGTCCGGGCACCTGAGGTTTAGGAAAAGGAAAAGCATCCGACCTACCTTGCGCCGCGTATTTGTCGATTAACGGACCGCCGGGATAGGGCAAACCGAGGATTTTGGCAGCCTTGTCAAACGCTTCCCCAGCCGCATCGTCCATAGTCTCCGCAATGACATGCATCTTCAACGGAGACTCCACCAAAACTAATTGGGTGTGCCCGCCTGAAACAGTCAGACAGATAAATGGGAATTGAGGCGTTTTCTTGTCACTGACTCCAGGTTCCCGTATGAAATGCGCCAGAACGTGACCTTGCATGTGGTTGACTTCAACGAGAGGGATACGCAGCGAAATGGACATAGCCTTGGCAAAGGAAACCCCGACTAAGAGGGAGCCCATTAAGCCTGGTCCCCTGGTAAATGCGATCCCGTGAAGTTGGTTTTTGGTTATATTTGCCTGTCGCAGTGCTTCTTCCACCACAGGGACGATTTTCTGTTGATGAGCCCGGGATGCCAATTCAGGTACCACACCGCCGTACAAGCGGTGTACCAGGTTTTGATTGGCTATTACGTTGGACAGAACCGTTTCATGGTGAAGTACAGCTGCCGATGTCTCATCGCACGATGATTCGATGCCTAATAAAAAGATGTCCGGACGTTTCACGTTAGTGTAGTTGTTGCTCGTTCAATTTAGGTTCAAAATTATCAAAAAAGCCCTTCGCATATTCGCTTGGACCATCTGCCTCCTGATCTTTTTGATCGGGACGTTGTTCGTTGCTATTCAGACAGATGGCTTCCAAACATGGCTTGCACAGCGGCTGACAGCATTTATCAGCTCCGAGACCAATAGTAACATCACCATC
>CANIAS010000107.1 GCA_947465495.1 Candidatus Pollutiaquabacter sp.
AGTTCGTCGTTTTGCCTATAAAAAATTAATGCACTTCCTGCAGGAGCGGGGAATCAAATTGGTTCGCGAAGTTACTTTCAATCGAACCGAAAGAATGGAAGGTCGCGACTGGCCGTTGAAAGCAGATACGATGATCGGTATCGATCGTTTAAATAATCTGCAAGCCTGTCTGGAAGACATCCTAAAAAATAACATCGAAGGAGATGTGATTGAAACCGGAGTTTGGCGCGGCGGAGCTGTCATATTTATGAAGGCCGTACTAACTGCTTATGGAGACAACACCCGAACAGTTTGGGTGGCTGATTCTTTTGAAGGGCTACCAATGCCTGATCCGGAAAAATATCCGGTAGACAAAGACGACACACTATACACTTATGATTTTCTGCGGGTATCACAGGAAAAAGTTCAGGCTAATTTTGAAAAATATGGCCTGATGGACGAAAAGGTCAAGTTTCTCAAAGGCTGGTTCAAAGACACGTTACCTAACGCGCCAATTAAAAAATTAGCACTCATGCGTTTAGATGGTGACATGTACGAATCAACCATGGATTCTTTGAACAACCTCTACCCTAAGTTATCCGTGGGTGGTTATGTTTTGGTTGACGACTTCAACCTGGAAACTTGCGTAGCTGCTGTCCATGATTTCCGCGCCAAACACAACATTGTATCACCGTTGCAACGCGCAGATTGGGCGTCCGTTTTTTGGCAAAAACAAACCGTGTAAGCGAACCATTCATCGATGACTAGTACGTTACATCATGCATTAGGTTGGCGAAAGCAAGCTGCCATTGATCTTTTTCACAGGGTCAAATGGCGGATTAAACTATTCTTCGCTTCAGGCAAAAATGTCACCACTGACAAAATATCTATTATCGTCGTTGGGCGAAATGACAATTACGGTGGAGACTTTTCCCTACGACTGCGAACCACCATGGACTGGAATTTGCGTCACTTACCAGGCGCTGAGTTGATTTATGTAGAATGGAATCCGTTAGCAGACAGGCCGAGTGACTGTGAATGGATAGCAGCCAGGTATCAACATGCACGATGTTTTAAAGTTCCAGCAGACATTCACCTTCAAATCGCCGCTTTACCAACTAAGATGCCCGTCATGGAGTATTTCGCCAAGAATCTGGGCATTCGAAACGCAACTCGAGAATACATTGCCTTGGTAAATGCGGATGTATTTCTGGCGCCTGATAGCATTCAACGTATGAAATACTTGGACCCATCAACTATATACGGAACGCATTACAACAGCATACGATGGGACAATCAGCCATTATCTGATTTACACATCACCAACCCAAGGATTATTACTTTCAAGTTTCCCGTGAAAAATGATATTCGAGCTGTATCAGGAAATTTCATTCTAACCCATAAGAAGAATTGGATAGCAGCCACCGGATATGATGAGCGACTAAACGATGTCCGAGCTGGAGTCGACAGCAACGGTGTCATGCAGTTGTTATCCTTCGGACTCAAACAACAAGTATTGGGCAACCACTTCCATCTTGATCATCCGGAATCAATCGTGAACCAATCGAATGATACTCATGGTTCGCAATCCATTGTAAAATACCACTCGAATATACCTTATAAAAATAATCCAGATTGGGGATTAATCAGCTATCCGGTTTATCAGACCGGCAATAATATATGGGAGCTACAAAAAATCTAGTTTTAGGCGGCAGCGGCATGATTGGTACAGCACTTTGTCATTTCTTGAAAGGCAAAGGAGAATCAGTTACCAACCTTGACCTTGAGAATGGGCATGATTTGCGAATCATGAATTTGGACGAGTACTCCAACCACGACTTCGTTTGGTTTCTTGCGTGGGATGTAGGTGGAGCTAAATACCTCTCGGATAAATCAAACCAACATTCATTGATGTATAATAACATTAAAATCTGCGAAAACGTATTCTCTTTTTTAGGTAAACATCAGTTACCATTCCTATTCTCATCATCGCAACTGGCTGCTCCAGATAATTCCTATGGAGTAACGAAGTTGATGGCTGAACATTGGACCAGTTTACTCGGCGGTTATTGTGTACGATTTTGGAACGTATATGGATGGGAAACTCCCGGCATCAAATCACATGTAATTCCAGATTTAATTATGCAAGCCCTCACTCAAGGAAAAATCAGTTTAATGACAACTGGTGAAGAAGAACGTCAGTTCATCTATATGGATGATTGTGTACGCCAACTTGACCTGATTCGGTCAGGATCAAACAAGGACGTTCACCTTACTAATGGCGAATGGATCAAGATACGCACCATTGCAGAAATGATTGGAGAAAAATTGCAGGCAGCTGTGTCCGTTGGAGATACCATAGGTTATAGCAATAAAATCGATCCACATCCTAGCTATCGTGATTTCAACTGGAACACTTCGTTATCAACGGGACTGGACCAACTCATTGAATTTGCTAAAAATCACATCCGAAAATAAAGAAACCAACGGATGAATCTGATCAATCAACTAAGACGGTACCGATGGTATCTAACCGGTAGGATTAAAATCCGAAAGTCGATTCAGGCTGCTACAAAAAAAGGCAGGGTCAATGTGGTGCTCGGCGCTAGTCATATCATGTATGCTGACTGGATATGCACTGACCTACCCCATTTTGATATACTTAATGAAAATTCATGGAAATACTTGTTCAATGGCAACTATGCTGATACTTTTCTATCAGAACATGTATTTGAACATTTAACTCCAGCAGAGGTTCGAAAAGCAGCTACCTTCTGCTATAATTATTTAAATGCAGGAGGGCGACTTCGGATTGCAGTTCCGGACGAATTGCACACTAACCCAAAATATATTGAATATGTACGAATGGGCGGAAGTGGGCCAGGCGCTCATGATCATCGTTCCATGTGGAATATTAATAGCCTTTCAAACGTGTTGCAGGAAATTGGATTCAACGTTCATCCCATTGAATATTGGACGAAAGAAGGGAAGTTACATGTTACGCCCTTTAACGACCAAGATGGACCAGTACGTAGAAGCGCACAACGCAATTTAACGGTTCCTGGCATTCCGGATTATTCATCCTTGATACTAGATGCCATTAAATAAAACTCTTTATGTATTGACCACTACCTATGAATAACCCTACAACTTTTAAACTTTCTAAATATCCAATGCTGAATAATATCCTATTTACCTTACGTGGAGAAACCTCTCAATTCAAATTTGGATTCAAAGTACGGCCTGATGATACTTTTATCGTCTCCTATCCTAAATCAGGGAACACCTGGATACGATTCATCCTCGCTAACCTGTTGCAGCCGGATGAAATCATCAACTTCCGAAATATCGATGGAATTGTACCAGACGTTCACAAATCCATTAATCACTTAAAAGATATTACTTCACCGCGAATCATGAAAATCCACAAGCATGATTTCGATTACTTTCAAAAAACGATCTATATCGTTCGAGATGGCAGAGATACGCTAGTTTCCTACTACCATTACAACATGGATCTCAATATTTTCCATGGAACTTTCAGTCAATTTTTGAGAAGCTCACTCCCAACCAGATTTGGAACATGGTCTGAGCATGTACACACAGCCATGAAATTTAATTACGAACATCCCGAGCGTATGCTTTACCTACGTTACGAAGACATGTTAATTGATCTTCCTTCAAACATAGCAAAAATAGCTTCATTCTGTGGAATCACAGTTAACAGTGGACTCATAGAACGCGTAACAAAAGCCTGCACGTTTGACTCCTTAAAAAAGAATGAACAAACATATGGTTCAGAAATACTAAATAAAGACATCCAATTTTTCCGCAAAGGAACTAGTCGACAATGGCAAGACTATTTTACACCTGAAGATATGGACTTATTTCTAGAATCATCCCGAGGTATGTTACTTGCAAATAATTATCAGATCTGACGTATTAATCATCACACAAATCATGAACTCCTCCTCACCAACAGGCAAGCCTTTTGATACACCAGTCTTGTTTCTTGCCTATAATCGTCCGGAGTTGACGGAACGTGTTTTTTCTGCTATACGAAAACGCAAACCCAAAAAACTTTTCATATCAGCGGATGGACCCAACAAAAATAAACCAAACGACGTTGAAAAATGCAAACAAGTAAGAGCCATCTTATCCAACGTAGATTGGGAATGTGACATTAAGTATCTGTTCCGCGAAAAAAACATTGGCGCTGGTCTGGCAGTAAGTCAATCTATTTCTTGGATGTTCGAACATGTTAGTGAAGGAATCATCCTAGAGGACGACTGCTTACCCTCAGAT
>CANIAS010000108.1 GCA_947465495.1 Candidatus Pollutiaquabacter sp.
GAAGCGCCCGTTGGTATTATGGCGACGGATACATATCCGTTGCAGCGGCGTCCAATAAATGGGCGCTGAGCTTGTCGAAGCGCCCGTTGGTATTATGGCGACGGATTAAAATCCGTCACAGCGGCGTCCAATAAATGGGCGCTGAGCTTGTCGAAGCGCCCGTTGGTTTTACTACTTAAATTTTTGAAGTAATTATGGCGACGGATACATATCCGTTGCAGCGGCGTCCAATAAACGGGCGCTGAACTTGTCGAAGCGCCCGATCTTGAATCCGGAATCCCTGAACTTCTTCTGTAATCAATTGTTTATCAGTGTTAAACAGGACACGGATCAGTTGCCTCATCGCTGCTTTTTGCGTACCTTTGCTGTAATACTACTGCTAATAGACTGAAAATGATAACAGTAACTGAACGGGCCAAGGACAAAGCCATCGAACTGATGGCCAAGGAAAGTCGTCCGGAAGATGCCTTCATACGCGTTGGCGTGGATGGCGGTGGCTGCTCCGGACTAACCTACAAATTGGAGTTCGACAACGAACTGAAATCCGACGACAAAGTATTCGAAGACAAAGGCGTAAAGATCGTGTGCGACAAAAAAAGTTTCCTGTATCTGGTCGGTACAGAACTCGATTTTACCGATGGTCTCAACGGTAAAGGTTTCGCCTTTAATAATCCCAACGCATCACGCACCTGCGGTTGCGGCGAGAGCTTTGCCGTCTGATATTTTTTTTGCCCAACCACAAAGTTTAGAATCAATCCAAATAAAAAAGTGTCCGCACAGGACGACGACGAATGAGTCAGGATCAGAAAATACTCGATGATTTAGCTACCACGGATTACAAGTGGGGCTTTGTCAGCGACATCGAATCAGACAATGCACCAAAAGGACTGAACGAAGACATCGTGCGTTTTATCTCCGCTAAAAAGAAGGAACCACAATGGCTGCTCGACTTCCGCCTGAAAGCATTCCGCCACTGGCAAGGAATGACTGAACCCACATGGCCGAATGTGCATTACCCTCGAATCGATTTTCAAGACATCATCTATTACTCTGCTCCCAAGCCGAAAAAACAGTTAGCCAGTCTGGATGAACTTGATCCGGAAATCAAAGCTACGTTTGATAAACTCGGCATATCACTCGAAGAGCAAAAGCGATTGTCAGGTGTAGCTGTGGATGCAGTCATTGACAGCGTCTCAGTCAAAACAACTTTCCGTGAAACACTCGCCGAGAAAGGCGTTATCTTCTGCTCGTTCTCGGAAGCCGTTCACGATTATCCTGAACTCATCCAAAAGTACCTGGGGTCAGTGGTTCCCTACACCGACAATTACTACGCGGCACTCAACTCAGCAGTATTTAGCGACGGATCGTTCTGCTACATCCCCAAAGGTGTGCGTTGTCCCATGGAGCTCTCCACGTATTTCCGTATCAACGCTTCCGGCACCGGACAGTTTGAGCGTACGTTGATTGTAGCAGATGAAGATGCCTATGTCAGTTACCTCGAGGGCTGCACTGCACCAATGCGAGACGAGAACCAGTTGCACGCTGCTGTCGTGGAGATCTATTCCCACAAAGCAGCTCAGGTCAAGTATTCTACGGTACAAAATTGGTATCCCGGCGATAAGGAAGGACGCGGAGGTATCTACAATTTCGTCACCAAACGAGGGCTCTGCGCAGGAGAGCATTCCAAAATTTCCTGGACGCAAGTCGAAACCGGATCGGCCATCACCTGGAAATATCCGAGTGTCATTCTGAAAGGCGATCACTCCATCGGTGAGTTCTATTCGGTTGCTGTAACCAACAACATGCAGCAAGCCGATACAGGCACCAAGATGATCCACATCGGAAAACATACACGCAGCACGATTATCTCCAAAGGAATATCCGGCGGAAAGAGTCAGAATTCGTACCGCGGTTTAGTACGTATCGGCAAGAAAGCCGAAAAAGCCCGTAACTTCTCGCAGTGTGACTCCTTGTTGCTTGGCGACAAATGCGGTGCGCATACATTCCCATACCTCGAAGTGCACAATAAAACAGCCCGAGTCGAGCACGAAGCTACCACGTCAAAAGTAGGCGAAGACCAAATCTTCTACTGCAATCAGCGCGGCATCGCTACTGAAGATGCCATCGGATTGATCGTTAACGGCTATTGCAAGGAGGTGTTTAATCAGCTACCGATGGAATTTGCTGTCGAAGCCCAGAAACTTTTGGCGATATCGTTGGAAGGATCGGTGGGGTAACAACATTCACAATTCAAAAATTATAAATACATCATGCTTTCTGTAAAAAATCTGCAAGCTAAAGTTGATGAAAAGGAAATTCTGAAGGGTCTTTCTTTGGATATCAAGCCGGGCGAAGTACATGCCATCATGGGACCCAACGGTTCCGGAAAGAGTACGCTCGCATCGGTATTGGCCGGACGTGAAGAGTACGAAGTGACGGGCGGGTCCGTTTTGTTCAACGGGGAAGACCTGTTGGAACTTTCACCGGAAGACCGTGCCCGCAAGGGATTGTTTCTTGCGTTTCAGTATCCGGTAGAAATTCCGGGTGTGAGCAATGCTAATTTCCTCAAAACAGCAGTGAACGAAATCCGTAAGTCGCGTGGGGAACAGCCAATGGACTCCAAAGATTTCCTGGCTTTGATGAAAGACAAAATGAAGTTGGTGGAGATGGACAAAGCCATGACGCAACGTTCGGTGAACGAAGGCTTCAGCGGTGGAGAAAAGAAACGCAATGAAGTATTCCAGATGGCGATGCTTGAACCATCATTGTGTGTGCTGGATGAAACGGATTCAGGGTTGGACATCGATGCGTTACGCATCGTAGCCAACGGAGTCAACGCGTTGCGTAACAAAGAACGTTCGTTCATTGTGATCACACACTATCAGCGATTGCTGGATTACATCGTGCCTGATTTTGTACACGTATTGTACAAAGGCCGCATCGTCAAGTCGGGTACGAAAGAACTTGCGCTCGAGTTGGAGAGCAAAGGATACGACTGGATCAAGGAGGAAGTGGAATCCGCTGCTATTTAATTCAATCGTTATTCAATTTAGCCAATGTCATCAGTAACCGAGTATACGAAAACATTTGAAGGATTTACTGGCTCCGCGTTATCGGCCTCTGTAATGCCGATGCGTGAGGAGGCATTTCGTCGATTTGTTGCCAAAGGTTTTCCAACCACACGTGACGAGGAATGGAAGTACACCAATATCGCTCCGATAGCAGCAGGTGGATTCATGCCTTCAGCTACGGCAGCATACACCGACAGTGCTTCTATCGAACAATTTTTGATTGCCGGAAAAGAAGTTCATCGCTTCGTTTTCGTCAATGGCGTTTTCGAAGCGTCACTTTCAGCAATGACAACTATGCCCGCCGGTGTCATTGCCGGACCGCTGTCCGCGCATATAGATCATCCTGCTGTAAAAGAACATCTTGGGAAAATTACTAGCGCTACCTCGGGAGCGATGGTGGATCTGAACACGGCGTTCATTTCGGAAGGGGCGTTTCTGTACGTACCGGCGTCGTGTAAAGTAGATCAGCCTATTCACTTTCTATTCATCAACGATACATCGCTTGCGCCAACGCTCGTATCACCACGTAATTTGTTTGTAGCCAAAAACCATGCAAACGTACAGGTGATTGAAAGCTTCCATTCATTAGGCGGAGTTCACCAGGGATTCACCAATGCAGTGACAGAAGTTCTCACCGAACAAGATGCCATCCTCGATCTGACCAAAGTTCAGTTGGAGAATACATCAGCATTTCACATCGGATACACGGCCGCCCAACAGCACCGTCAATCAGAATTCCATATCACCACCATCACGCTCGATGGTGCTATCGTTCGAAACAACCTGAACATTTTGTTGTCGGGAGAGTACAGCATTGCCTGGCTATATGGTTTGTATCTCCTGAATGGCACACAACTGGTAGACAACCATTCACTAGTCGACCATGCGGTTCCGAACTGCCAAAGCAATGAATTGTACAAAGGATTGATCGATGAGAAAGCCCAAGGCGTTTTCAATGGAAAAATATTTGTTCGCAAGGACGCGCAGAAAACGAATGCGTATCAGTCTAATAAAAACATCTTGTTGTCGGACGATGCTTCGATGAACACCAAACCACAGTTGGAGATTTTTGCCGACGATGTGAAATGTTCGCACGGAACCACTACGGGTCAGTTGGATGAAGAAGCACTGTTCTATCTTCGTTCACGTGGAATAGGAGA
>CANIAS010000109.1 GCA_947465495.1 Candidatus Pollutiaquabacter sp.
ATTTAATCATTCATCTTATCAATGCCTGTTTGGTTTATGGGTTGACGCGGCTGTTATTTTCCACGCCGGTGTTGCGCACTGATGCACTAGCCCAACATGCATCCGGCTACGCGTTTGCCGTTGCGTTGCTGTTCGTTTCGCATCCACTGGCCACACAATCGGTCACCTACATTGTGCAACGGCTTGCGTCCTTGGTTACTCTTTTTTATTTAGTAACAATACTACTCTACATCCAAGGCCGTTTGAAGGATTCAAAAAGTACTTCACGATGGTTGTTTTTTGCCGGCGCTTTGTTATCGGCTATTTTGGCTAGTTATTCCAAAGAGAATGCATTTACCTTGCCCATCGCTGTAGTGTTGGTTGAAGGTTGTTTCTTTCGAACGAAGAGCATTTCACTGACCATGAAAAAAAGCCAGTGGATAATGTTGGTTGGCGGATTGGGAGTATTGGCAGCACTGGTCATTTCCCGATTCGCTTCGTCCGCTATTTTTAGAACCATTCCGCCGGAGCTTGGCAATACGTATTCCGTGACACCGTGGACGTATCTGTTGACGCAGTTCAGCGTGATCGTCACGTACATCCGCTTACTGATTCTGCCGTTGCATCAGAATCTTGATTACGACTTCCCAATCGCTACCAGTTTTTTTGAAATCAGGACGATGCTCAATTTTACAGTATTGGTATCCTTGCTTGTACTGGCTGTTTATTTATTTAACAAGAAACGGCTTATCTCCTTTGGGATTTTCTGGTTCTTTCTGACATTGGCCATCGAGTCGAGTATTGTGCCAATCACCGATGTGATTTTTGAGCACCGCACCTATTTGCCGTCGTTTGGTTTTTTCCTAGTACTGATGACCATCGTCTATTCATACCTCTGGCAAAAAAACAGGACGGTTACAACGGTACTCATAGTGATGTTGGTGAGTATTAATAGTGTATTGGCCTATCAACGCAACAAGATTTGGAAAAACGAAGAGACCTTGTGGAAAGATGTGGTGCAGCAATCGCCGGGTAAAGCCCGTCCTTACGTGAATCTCGGCATGTATTACATTGAACGGGGCGAATATCAAGTGGCAGCGCCTTTTTTCGCAAAGGCCTATGAACTCAACAATGCCTACTTCGACGCTGCCAACAATCTGGGTGTTTGTGAAGTCGCCAAGGGCGACAATAAGAACGCGTTAGTTCATTTTAACAGAGCGCTGGAATTGGACACGACGCATGCTCGTGTATATTTTGGACGAGGTTTGACGTGGATCGGTTTGTCTGAATGGAACAATGCCATCGCTGATTTTACCAGCGCAATTACGATTAATCCGGAATACGCCAAAGCATACGGCAAGCGGGCCTATGTGTTATCCAGGCTTAGCAAGTGGGAGGAAGCGTTAAAGGATTTTGATACGTCCATCAAGTTGGATTCCACCAACAGTACTACGTATTTTGACCGCGGGAGATTATTTGGTTTTACCGGACGGTATACATCAGCGTTGGAAGATTTTAGCCGTGCCATCATGCTGGAGCCAGGCATACCGGATGGATATGTGAACCGTGCGATTACCTATGAGAATCTGGGCGATTTTGCCAAAGCGGTGGTAGATTACGACCGCTACTTGCAGTATATGCCTAATGATACCATGGCGAAGAACAGACGTGAAGCAGCATTTGCTAAAACCAACATCAGTGGTGAATTGTAACAGTATAAATTTTTTCGTGCATGACTAAACAAAAGCAACCTCGTAAAAAGGAAGACCAAAAAAATCTCTCCGGCAATCAGCAAGACGGTTCAGTGCCCGGCTATACGAAGTTCTTTTCCGTGTTAGCGTTTGTGGTGCTGGGAATGTTGGTATATTCTAATTCCTTCGACTGCGCCTTTCAGTTCGACGATAAGCCGAACATCATCAATAACAATCACATCCGACAATTTTCTTGGGACGATCCATTTTTCAGTCTGAGTAATTCGCGCTTGATGGGCCAGTTGAGTTTTGCACTCAATTATCACTATGGTCAATTCAAGGTGTGGGGATATCATTTCTTCAACCTCCTGGTGCATCTTTTGAATACTTGTTTAGTGTATGGATTAATTCTGCTGATTTACAGTACGCCTGTGATGCTACAGCATCGTTCCCGAGAGCATCGCAATTCAATAGCCTTAGTGGTTGCCTTGCTTTTTGTATCTCATCCTTTGGCTACACAATCCGTCACGTACATCGTGCAACGTTTAGCTTCGATGGTTACGTTCTTTTACCTTGCTGCGGTGTATAGCTACATCAAAGGACGTTTGAGCAGCGATGCTCGCATCAAACAGGTCACGTATTTCGTTGTGGCAGCACTCGCTGCAGTCATGGCTTTTTTCACCAAAGAGAATTCCTTCACGCTTCCAATTGCCATCCTGCTGGTGGAAATCTGTTTTCTTCAGCAAAGAGCGTTCACCATCCACCCGAAGGATTACCGGATGTACATTGTCCTTGCCGTGTTGGTAGCGGGGGTTGGACTGGGGCTTTCCAGATTTTCACTCAGTATTTTCAAGCCCATACCACCGTCGTTTGGCAACGACTATACCTTGACCTCGCAGCTGTATTTGATGACACAGTTCCGTGTCATTGTAAAGTACATTCAGTTGTTGCTGGTACCGGTGAATCAGAATCTTGACCATGACTTTCCGTTGTCATCCAGTTTTTGGGAATGGCAAACGGTCAGCTGTTTTCTCCTGTTGGCAGGTATATTTTTTCTTGCCATAGCGCTGTTCAACAAGCAACGGATCATCTCATTCGGGTTGTTGTGGTTTTTCATCACCTTGTCCATCGAATCAAGCATTGTTCCTATTTCGGATGTGATTTTCGAGCACCGGACGTACCTGCCCTCCTTTGGTTTTTTGTTGGCGTTGATTTATGCAGGCTATACGTTTGTATGGCGGCATTATCCGAAGTTTGCTTTAACCGCTGTTACACTGCTGGTGCTGACGAATTCGGTGTTGGCGTATCAGCGCAACAAGGTGTGGAAGACCGACTTTACGCTTTATAAAGACATTGTTTCGAAATCTCCCAATAAGTCCAGGGCGAATTCCAACATGGCGAGGGCCTATTATGAAAAGGGCAATCTGGACAGCACTATTTATTATTATTCAAGGGCGATAGCGTTAAATGACGGGTACTTTGATGCGCACAACAACCGAGGTATCATCTTCGCGCAGTCCAAACGTTTTGAAGAAGCGATAGGTGATTTTACGGCATGCATTGCTATTGATTCGTTGAATCCGAGGTCGTATTGCAACCGCGGTAACTGCTACAGCGAGGAGGGAAAATTGGAGCAGGCGTTAATCGATTATTCGAAGGCGATTGCACTGGAAGGGGATTATAACGATGCGTTGGTGAACCGTGGGAAAACCTATTGTCGTTTGGAACGATTGACAGAAGCTTCGATGGATTTCCAAAAGGCGGTGCAATTAGATCCCGACAACAAAGAAGCTGCCCGTATGAATGAACTGGTAGCGAAAGCACTCGGAGAAACTGCTAAAATACCGGCATTGGGGAAACGATGAGTTTATTTCGCAACAGCAGCATTGTCCTGGCCGGAACCTTAGTAGCTAACGTGTTGGCATATGCATTTCATTTCATTGCAGGGAGAATGTTGGGACCTGAAGGGTATGGTCAACTTGGTGCGTTACTTGCTTTTTTTGCGATTATCGCTATTCCTCTTAGCGGGATAAACATAAGCATAACAAAGCATGCCGCCATATATAATTCAAAGGGCGATAGGAATGCCATTGGTAGCTTAAAGGATGTGGCCCAAAGACATCTTTTGGTTATTATTGGAATATGTTTAATCCCCCTTGTTTTTTTTTCTGAGACGCTTGCCACGTTGATTAATGTGGACTCCAATATTTCGATAATACTCAGCGGGGTGGTGGTTTTACCCAATGCCGTATACAATGTAAATTTGAGCATACTTACCGGAGTAAAACAATATAAGACACTTAGTGTCGCATCAATGATCGAATCTGTATTACGCTTGATACTATTATTGCTTTTGGTCTTTTGGGGTG
>CANIAS010000110.1 GCA_947465495.1 Candidatus Pollutiaquabacter sp.
CGCCCGGTAAAGACACGTTGTTTTATTTTAAAGAAGTTGGGGTGCATGTCGATGAGTTGTCATCGGATACCAAAAAGTTGGTAATAGGGAAAGTCACTTTAAACGAAGGGTTCTTTAATCTGGTACACCAAAATGGGGCAGCACACGATAACCTCTATTTCCTGACGGAGTACTTCGCTTCATCTGATACCACGGATACTACCTCTTCACCTTGGAGTATTGCCGTTAAAGAAGTTGAACTGGATAACTTCCGATTCAAGTACCACGATTACAACGATGCGCCGGAACGATTCGGAGTAGATTTTTCACACCTCGAAGTCTCAGAGGCATTTGGCGATGTGCACGATGTTCATTTTATCAATGATTCAATATTTGCCAAGTTGGATCACCTTCGCTTCAAGGAGAAAAGTGGTTTTGTGGTTAATGATTTTTCTGGCGATGCTAAAGTTTCCGATACTGAAATTCGAATACAATCGCTGGATGCTCATACACCTGCCTCGTCGCTTCAAGGCGATTTGGTGATGCAATACAATGCTTGGGAGGATTTTGATGATTTCATTACCAAGGTGAAATGGAAAGGCGATTTGCAACCCTGCACCATTGCTTCCAAAGATATCGCCTACTTTGCGTCTGATTTGGAAGGATTGAACCGAACCGTCCAAGTGCAGGGAACATTCAAAGGAACTGTTTCCAAATTCCGTGGAAAAAATGCAATCTTAAAATGGGGAAATCGATCCCTGTTCAAAGGTAATTTCATGGTGACCGGATTGCCTGAAACAGATGATACGTACCTGGATATTTTGGCCGAAGAGATTCAAACAAATGTTCAGGATGTTGAAGCAATTCCGTTGCCTCCGTTTACGGAGGGAAAGACCATCGCATTACCTGAAAACTTGAATTGCCTGGGCGACATTAAATTTCAGGGGAAATTCACAGGATTCTTTTCTGATTTCGTTGCATATGGAAATATCTCAACCGCTATCGGTTACATTTCCTCTGACATTAACTTAAAATACGAACCGAATATCCAGTCATACTCGTACGATGGACACCTTAATACGAACCTTTTTGATGTAGGCAAGCTCACGGAGACACCCGGACTTGGGGTGATTAGCATGGATGCGGAAGTGGCTGGAAAAGGATTTCAAATCAAGGATATTAATGCCAAATTAGAAGGAAAGGTAGGGCTGATCGTATACAACGGATATACTTACCGAAATGTGAAGGTAGAGGGTAAGATTGCTAAGAAATTGTTTAATGGATCCGTGGAAATGCACGAGGAGGATGTTGACTTTGTGTTTGACGGCGGAATCAATATGCGTGAGAAATTACCTGTTTTTGATTTTAATGCTAAGGTAAATCGACTGCGAATTGACCTGTTGAATTTTTTCAAACTGGATGAGCCTTATGCGCTTTCTACCAATATCACCAGTCAATTAGTAGGTAATAACCTGGATAATTTATCGGGCACAGTTGATATCGAAAATTCTTTCTTGCAAGTGGAGAAGAAAGTTTATCACTTGAATCAATTGCAATTGATCGCCGACAAAACAGATGCGGGCATCCGCACTATGAGTCTCTCGTCTGATATTTTGAATGCAGACATTACCGGTAAGTTTGAACTTGCTTCGTTGCCGGCTACTTTCCGAGAGATTATACCTCGGTACCTCCCCAATGTCCTGCTCCCCGTGAAAGGAGCATCTACTCAGCAGGATTTTACATTTAATGTAGACTTGAAAAACACGTCCATCGTAACTGATAATTTTTTGAAAGGTCTTTACTTCGATCCGGCCACTCGTTTGTATGGCTCGGTCAATTCTGCTAAAAAAACATTTGATATTCGGTTTGATTCACCAGACATCCAATTAGAATCCACTGGCTGGAAAAAACTTAATTGCAAGTTAGGCGCCGCCGGTGATTCTATGACGGTTTCGCTTTCGGCAGATACGTTGTACTATTCAAAGGCAGGTTTCATTCCCGATTTACACTTCAATTGTAACGCCTGGAATAACCGGATGGATTTCTTGCTTCGTCTTGCTGATGTAGATAGCTCCTTGAACCGCCTACGTTGGCAGGGAGCACTTGCTTTTAATTCCATTACCGACATTGAATTGATGATTGATTCATCCACTGTTGTCCTGGATGGATTGTCGTGGAACATGATGTCACGGAACAACGTCCATTATGATTCCTTGGGCGTTCATTTTATGAATTTCGGTATACAGCAGAATCAGGAAACCATCTCGTTGAATGGCACCATTGGAAAATCAGCGACGGATATCGTAGATGTCGCTTTTCAAAAATTTAAATTATCGCATTTGAATCCTTCGCTGCGCGGAGCGGGATTAATCTTGAACGGTATTATGGATGGCACTGCTGCAATCAGTGAAGTGTATCAGGATGTGCAATTACGTACAAAATTAGAGATCGATCAACTGCTGGTAAACGGAGATACGCTAGGAGATGCTTTGATTCAGTCGGGATTTGATAATTCGAAAAAGGAAATAATGGTGGATGTAAAAGTGGTTCGAGGCACCGCCAAAATCATAGATATTACTGGTTCTTACGATGTTTCTAAGAAAGAAGATAATATGAATTTCCACCTCGTGACGGATAATTTCTATTTGCACACGTTGGAAACTATGATGGATGGATTGGTGCATAACGTCCGAGGCAAAGTTTCGCTTGATCTCACGATCAAGGGTTCATTGAATCAGCCAGAAGTGGAAGGTACAGCTGATTTCGTAAAAGCAGCTGCTACCATTGATTACCTGAATACACGGTATAATTTTACCTCTAAAGTAGTCATTCGAAAAAATGAATTCGATTTAAGTGGCATTAAACTCATTGATGAAAATGGCCATGAAGCCGGTGTCAAAGGTAAAATCAGTCACCAGTATTTTTCGGATTGGTATTTCGACGTTGAATTGTATCCAAGGAATTTCCAAGCATTGAATACCAACCTGATTCAGAATTCCCTGTACTATGGTAAAGCGAATGCTACAGGATATGTGAGGATTTACGGTACACTGGATGATATGATCATGGATATTGCCGTTAGTCCGAACAAAGGAACAATCATTAACATACCGCTTAACACCGCCTCCGAAGTCACACAATCTGATTTCATCACGTTTGTTAACCTTAAAAAAGCGGAAACGGAAAATCAAGAAACTGCTAATACGGTCAATTTATCTGGACTTCGACTGAACATGAGTATGGACGTTACTACTGATGCAGAGATTAATTTAATTTTTGACGAGAAGATTGGTGATATTATTTCAGGAAGCGGTACGGGAAACTTACGTATGGATATTAATACCCTGGGTGATTTCAACATGTACGGTACCATCACTATTGAGAAAGGAACGTATCTGTTTACTTTGCAGAACTTAATCAATAAACGTTTTCAAATTGACAATGGCGGTAGGCTGACATGGGGCGGCGATCCGTACGATGCCAATATTGACATGACGGCGGTTTATACAGTATATACTGGTTCTTTGGTGAACCTGATTCAGGACTCTACCTTCCAGCGCCGAGTGCCTGTCGATTGTCGGTTGAACCTCTCTGGCAAGCTCATGAATCCTTCGATCAATTATGAAATTGGTGTTCGCGCACAGGACCCTACTATCGAGAGCATGGTCCGTACGGTACTAAATTCCGAACAAGAGGTGAACCGCCAAATGTTCGGGCTGCTGGTATTCAACCAGTTTTTACCTCCTTCGGTGAACACCTCGTCGGTCGGTAAATTTGATGCTGGTGCAGGAGCTATGGCTAGTGCCAGTGAATTGCTTAGCAACCAGGTGAGCAACTGGCTTTCACAGTTGAGTAAAGATGTAAATATCGGTTTCAACTACCGGGCAAAAGATACTTATAGTAATGAAGAGATCAACTTGATGTTTTCTAAGACCATGTTTAATGATAGGTTGTTGGTTGAAACCAAC
>CANIAS010000111.1 GCA_947465495.1 Candidatus Pollutiaquabacter sp.
TAGCAACACCACGACAGCATCTACATGCGATAGTTATACCTGGTCGGTGAATGGCGCAACATATTCTCAAAGCGGCACCTATTCTTCGGTAGCTGGTTGTCATACGGAAATCCTTAGTCTAACAATTACTCCTTCTACGAGCAACACCACCATAGCATCTGCGTGCGATAGTTATACCTGGTCGGTGAATGGAGCTACGTATTCTCAAAGCGGCACCTATTCTTCGGTATCCGGTTGTCATACCGAAATCCTGAGCCTCACGATCACCCCATCTACTAGCAACACCACTTCTGCATCAGCGTGCGATAGTTATACCTGGTCGGTGAACGGCACTACATACACAGCATCCGGAATTTATTCGTCCATAACAGGTTGCCACACGGAGCTGTTAAACTTGACGATTACCGGTGTTTCAACTACAACTACCCAGACCGTTGCAGCATGTGATTCATACACTTGGCCAGTGGACGGGCAAACCTATTCGGTCGGTGGTACTTATACTTCTATTAATGGATGTGACACCAAGATACTTGCCCTTTCCATTACGGTTTCCAGTAGTACTACCACGGTAGCGTCAGCTTGTGATTCATACAATTGGAAATTAAATAATGTAACGTATACGACCTCGGGAATCTACTCCATCGTAAATGCTTGTCATACCGAATACCTCGATCTGACTATATCGGAAAGCACCAACAACACAACCACCGCCGCTTCGTGCGACGAGTATCTGTGGAGCGAGACGGGCATTACGTACACCTCCTCGGGTGTGTATTCTTCAATCACAGGTTGTAATACCGAGATTCTGGATCTGACCATCACGGCTTCTACCAGCAATACCACGATTGCAAGTGCTTGTGACTCGTATGTATGGTCGGTTGATAATGCGACCTATACGGCTTCGGGTGTTTACACCTCTATCAATGGTTGTCAAACCGAAATTCTCGACTTGACGATCACTGCATCTACAAGCAATACCACGACAGCTACATCTTGTTCTTCGTATGTATGGTCTGTTGACGGAAATACCTATTCGGCCTCAGGCGTTTACTCGTCAGTGACTGATTGTCATACCGAGATTCTTGATTTGAACATTAATTATTGTAGTAGTGGTGTTGCCTTAAACTTGAATGCCTTCCTGGAGGGATACTATATCGGTTCAGGTATGATGCAGTCGGTGTTGGCGAATTCAGGTGTTTCCGGTGTCAACGGAAACGAAGCCGATACAATTGTGGTTGAGCTTCGTGACAGTTTGGATCCTACACTGGTGATTGATGCCGCATCGGTGTTGTTAATGACCGACGGTACGGCGACGGCTAACTTCACGGCAGCTTCTGAAGGCGTCTCCTATTGGATTGTTATCAAGCACCGCAGTTCTATCCAAACATGGAGTGCTGCTGAAGTCATGATGGCTGCTACCACATCCTATGATTTCACCACTTCCGACGCACAGGCGTTCGGAAACAACATGAAGGAAGTAGAACCAGGCGTATGGGCCCTCTACTGCGGGGATATAAGCCAGGATGAGTATATTGATAATTACGACTATCCTGCATACGATTCAGACAACCTGAACTTTGCAGTTGGCTACTTCAACACCGATTTAAATGGTGATGGTTTTGTGGACAATTACGACTATCCGCTCTATGACGTTAATAATCTAAATTTCGTCGCGGCTATTCACCCCTAATTAATCCATTAAGAAAAAACGCTGTATACAGAATTCCTACTAATTGGAAAGACCGCCAAGCTTAATAGATTGGTTCGATTCCGCCCTGGCAGATAGGAATTTCCAGATTCAAAACGGTTCCCATTCCGGCGGTTGATGTAATGGAGAAATTTGCTGCCATGGACAAGGCGCGTTCTTCCATGTTCCTAAGTCCATTCTTTAACACTGGACGATGCTGGTTGGTAATTCCGCAGCCATTGTCTTCAATCTTGATTTGAATGTGGGACTTACTGATGGATGCTGAAATGGTGGCATTGGTCGCACCGGAATGTTTAAGGATGTTATTTAAGGCCTCCTTGACTATTAATTGAATATTCCGTCGAAAAGTTCCGGGAACAAACAGGGTAGGAGGGGTAGATGGGAAATTGAAGTCCAAACGGACGGTGCTGTTTTCCAGGAATTCGGCAGAGGAGTAGCGAAGAAAAGCTAATAAACTATGTAAATAATCGTGCTGTGGGTCAAGCGACCAGATGATTTCATTGATTCCAGACTGCAAATGGTTGCAGGTATTTTGAATTTTCAAGGCGATTTCGCGGTTAACTGCTGCATCCCCAGTTTCACGGACCATCACCTGAGTCAGGTGCGTAATCTTGGATAATCCTGCGCCAAGCTCATCGTGCATTTCTGCTGCGATACGCTTACGCTCGTTTTCCAATGCCTTTAGCGGCATGTTTGATGAATCCGTTTGATGCAAGTTAACAAGTGATTGTCCACTATTTTTTTATCGTAGAAGCCGCCGATGAGCCGCATTTACCGTATCAGAGTTTATCTACTGATTAGGATACTAAAAGTAATACAAACGTCTTAATAAATTGCGGCCCTGACACTATAGATATTCACTTTTTACGATTTTTTGGTGAACAGCTTACTGTTGATGGTAAATGAAAGTATTAGGGAAAATTAGATATCCCTGATGGTTTCTTTGCTACCTTTAAAGTCATTGAGTGTTGAAATTGCTCCACCAACTTCATTAGCGAAGTTGGTGAAGGAAATAAATAGTGGTCTGCATTCATGAGGCGTCAACGTAAGTATTTTTTGTTTTTACTTTTTTAGTCTAGTGAATCTATGGTTGGAGTAGCAGGAGAAGAGTAATAAGTAATTGATAAAAGCAACATCTATAAATAATGACTAAAATCAGAGTAGCGGTGGTGGATGATGTGGAGGAGGTGCGCATGGGCTTCAAGTTCCTAATCAATTCGTCCGATGAGTGCGAGTGTGTGGGGGCTTTTTCTACGGCAGAGGATTTGTTGGCGGCAGTTGACAGTGCCCGTCCTGATCTCGTCATATTAGATATTGGTTTACCGGGCATGTCTGGCATAGAGTGTTGCCGAATCTTGAATTCAACATGGCCCGCTATCCAAATAATGATATGTACCGTTTTTGAGGACGACGAACGGTTGTTCAGTGCGCTCAAAGCAGGTGCATCTGGATACATCTTAAAGCGCGCTACTCCGGGAGTCTTAATGGATGCTATCAAAGAGTTGTTGAGCGGCGGTGCGCCGATGTCGCCACAAATTGGTCGAAAAGTGATCGCTTCTTTTTCAAAAAAAAGCATGGTAAAATTATCCAGCAGCTTGGCGGACACCTATGCGTTGTCAAAACGGGAATTTGACATCTTGGAATACCTAGCTGCGGGGTTACGGAACAAGGAAATCGCTGAAAAACTGTTTATTTCGAGCCACACCGTCCGTTCTCACGTGTACAATATATATGATAAGTTGCACGTCAAGTCGCGGGTGGAGATGATTCATAAAATCACTTCCGGTTGACGAAAAACCGCGTTGTCATACAGCCGTCCCAAAATCAGACGAATGTCTTATTTGGTGGTTGGGTATAAATAATTATACTTGCATACCGCTAAAAGTGCATTATATCAGGTGCTGTGGCGATATATATCATAGGTAAAAGATCAGTGCAGACAGTCAAAATAAAATCCTCAAAAAATGCAACATCGCTTGAATGCAAGCAGTGTTGTTTCCATATATATAGTCCCTTTTTAATGCTCTTCCAGTACTAGTATTCAAATCGAAAGAAAAAAAACAAATACATAAATCATCATTACATGAAATTACGTTACACCTCCAATCTGCAGTTCCGTCATTACTCCTGGATGGTCGCATTGCTATTGTTGACGTCTCAGGTAGGCATCGCGCAGACTACACAAACCGTATTTAATCAAGACTTTGGTTCA
>CANIAS010000112.1 GCA_947465495.1 Candidatus Pollutiaquabacter sp.
TACTTTTTTGCTTGTCCAAAAAAGTAACCAATAAGAGACGCCACACATTCTTGCTGTTCACCCGCGCTGTTTCTCACACTGTTTCCTAGCCGCTGCGGCGGATTTTAATCCGTCGCCATAATTACTTCAAAAATTTAAGTAGTAAAACCAATGGGCGCTTCGACAAGCTCAGCGCCCATGTATTGGAATTTGAACTAATCACCCCGGAATTTCTCGGTTTCTTCCATTACTTTTTTGCTTGTCCAAAAAAGTAACCAATAAGAGACGCCACACATTCTTGCTGTTCACCCGCGCTGTTTCTCACACTGTTTCGACAAGCTCAGCGCCCATTTATTGGACTTTGAACGAATACTTCTAAAATCCGGAATCACATTTCCTCTTAGAACTTCATCCCTTGCAGACCCAATCGATTGTGAACAACGGTAGATGTTTCGGGAGAAATTCGCTCACCGATGGGCTCGAGTAATTCCCTGGCATTGTTTCTGGGATTTTTGATCAGCGGGCCGATAGGATAAGCATTCATATCCTCCGCCGGGTAGGGCTCAAGTAGCTCAGTCACTTCATTGAGGTGCTCGGCTCGTAGCCACCTCAATTCATCGGAACGACGAAGCACTACTGGGGAACGATGATGCGGTATTTTTTGCAAAAGTGCATTCGGTGGCACTGTGATGATGGCGAAAGAATGTACCAATTCGCCTGTCTCCTGATTCAACCAGGAATCCCAAATTCCTGCCATGGCGAATGGACGACCACTTTTAACATACACGACGTAAGGGCGATCCAACCCTTCATTCGTCGATCCTTCGATGAATGCATCAGCGAGTACTAAACATCGTTGAGAGCGGATGGGCTTCCGAAATGATGGTTTAGAAATAATTCCTTTACCGCCAGTATACCCAGGATCATTCGATGGATTTCCATCGCCTTCGGCGCGGGCATTAAAAAGATACATCCGTTTCTTCGCCCAGGATGGACAGAGTCCGAACGTGAATAGTTGCAGTTTATTTGGTTCTGTATTGGTGATGACTGGAGCCAGAGCTCCAGGACCTACGTTGTAACTTGGCTTGAAATCAACGGACAATTGACCAGCGGTTACATTGAATCGCTTCTCTATCGTTTCAACATTCGAGACCATCACATAACGACCACACATGCTTGATACCGTTTTTTGTACTGCTTAAATATAGCCATAAAAAACTGACCGTCATGTCCTCCTAAAAGGAACACGACGGTCAGAAGATTATTTTAAGAATCGATTATTCGACTACCAGTCGTAGATCTTCCTGATGGTTATCCTTGACCAATCGAACAAAATAAAGTCCGGAAGACAACTTGTATTCCGTGAGTGGAAGCTCCATGGAATAATCACCTGCCATGTCATGATTCATGGTCATGCTGATGACATGCTGACCAGTAATACTGTAAACATCAACGACTAACGTACCTGATTGAATCACCCAACTATAATTTAACAATCTACGTTAAACTTGTAATACTATCTACGGCCGTCTAATTCAGCAAAGATGAAAACCAAATACTAAACTAATATCCCCGCTTGGTCTACTTTCGGACCTTTGACCAGTTTAAATAATTTGTTTGCTGCTGTGGCCTGCCGGGTTCAACTTCGCGCAGCGGTTCGCAGGGATGCAACGTAGCATACAGCTCAGCCGGCAGTTTCTGGTAAAGTTGTGTCCCTTCTGTTTTCCATGCCAGCATCTCGTCCGTAACATCTTTGATGATTTTGGCTGGATTACCCACCACAATCTTTCGATCAGGAATCTCCATGCCTTCCGGTACAAAAGACAACGCGCCGATGATGCACCCTTCGCCTACCGTTACACGGTCCATCACTACCGCATTTATTCCTACGAGGGAATTCTTGCCAATCGTGGATCCATGAATCACCGCTCCGTGTCCGATATGCGCTGCTTCATGCAAGTAGACAGTGATTCCGGGAAACATGTGTACTACACAATTCTCCTGTACGTTGCAGCCGTCTTCAATGACAATTCCTCCCCAATCACCACGAATAACTGCCCCTGGACCGATGTATACATTTTGTCCGATGATCACGTTGCCAATGATCACAGCCGTTTCATGCACATAAGCCGACTCATGCGCGACTGGTTGAAATCCGTTGAAGGAGTAATACATAATTCAAAATTCAAAATAATTATCAAGCTCTTTCCAAGATCACCGCGAAACCTTGTCCGACACCAATACACATAGTGACTAATGCATAACGTTTGTTCTGAAGTTGCAGCTCGAGGGCTGCCGATCCAAGAATACGCGCACCACTCATTCCGAGTGGATGTCCCAAAGCAATAGCGCCTCCATTCGGGTTAATACGAGTATCATCATCGGATAAACCCCACGCACGAATACAGGCTAATGATTGTGCCGCAAACGCTTCGTTCAGCTCAATCACATCCATATCTCCCCACGTTAGTCCAGCCTTGCGCAAAGCGATATTGGCTGCTTCTACCGGACCTGCTCCCATAATGCGGGGTTCTACACCAATAACACCGGAAGAAACGATTCGGGCGCGTGGCTTTAAGTTATATGTTTTCACAGCATTTTCAGACGCGAGTAGCAACGCGGCAGCCCCATCGTTTAGTCCGGATGCATTTCCCGCTGTGACAGATCCATCCTTACGAAAGGCAGGTTTTAAGCGAGCCAATCCTTCCACGGTTGTATCTGGCTTAATGAATTCATCGTTTGCAAAGGCAACTGGGTCGCCTTTCTTTTGTGGAATCATCACCGGAATAATTTCGAGTTCAAATCGTCCACGATCACGTGCAACCTTAGCCTTACGTTGGCTGTTAAGAGCAAATCTATCTTGATCTTCACGCGAGATAATATCGCGCGCTGCTAAGTTTTCAGCGGTCTCTCCCATTCCATCAACCCCATACAATTCCTTCAGTTTTGGATTGATGAATCTCCAACCAAACGAAGAATCGAACAATTGTGCATCACGACCATACGGCGTAGAGGTCTTTGACATCACCCAGGGTCCGCGGGTCATATTTTCTACCCCTCCAGCCACCATGAATTCAGCATCGCCGGTTTGAATCATACGTGAAGCATGAATGGCTGCAGAAAGTCCGCTAGCGCAAAGACGATTCACCGTTTCACCAGGAACAGTTACCGGAAGACCTGCCATCAGTAATGCCATTCGGGCTACGTTGCGATTGTCCTCACCGGCTTGATTGGCGCAGCCTACTATCACATCGCCGATACGTGCAGGATCAATGTTCATGTTTCGATGCATCAACTCCTTTAGCACCATTGCGGCAAGATCATCGGCACGGACACCGGCCAAACTACCTGCAAAATTACCGATGGGTGTTCGGATTGAATCAATCAGATAAGCTGTTGTCATACGCGTGTTTTATACCTCCCAGTTTTTTGTCGTGCGGTAAACTGTCCCTTTAAACAATGCGACCATTTGATCATGCTGATTCACCACCTTTACCTGATAAATACCGATTTTATCGCTCAACGAAACTTCTTCGGCTGTTGCCGTAATATCATCCCCTTCCTTCAAGGATACCGTATGAGAAATGGATGTTTCAACTGATACCGCCTTTCGTCCATGCGCATTAGAAGCAAATGCCAATGCACTATCTGCCAATGAAAAGGTTATTCCACCGTGTGCAATGGCAAATCCATTCAGCATATCGTGGCGAATTTTCATCCGCAGGACACATCGTCCGGGTTTCACGACTAGTCGCTCAATGCCCAACCACTGACTGAACCAATCCTGATTGTACATTTGATCAACAACACGTTCGGCTATTGTTTTTTCTGACATGATTAAGCATGGAA
>CANIAS010000113.1 GCA_947465495.1 Candidatus Pollutiaquabacter sp.
AAGCAAAGTGCCTTCATAGAGTTTCTGAAAGGGAACCTGGATATCCTCTCCGGACTCGATGCATCCTATAAAGATGAACTCCTCACCACATCGGGTGAACTTCAGCCGCGTCATCGGGGACAATTTCGGTTGGAGACTCTTCCGTACCTGAACACAGAATATCTTGGAATACTGGTCGACTCATCACTCGAAATCAGCCGTAAGTCGCCACTACACGACCGACGCATTCGGCAGGCGCTTTCACTTGGCTTTGACCGTGAAGCCATGATGCGATACTTGCGGAATAACATGGGGACACCCGGCTTATATGGATTCGTACCACCGGGTCTACCGACCTTTTCAGCCGAGCCGTCCATGGGCTACTCCTATGAACCGGAACACGCTCGTACCTTGATGCGGGAAGCGGGTTATCCAGATGGGAAAGGGCTTCCAGAGATTGTATTGGGTACCACTTCTTCCTACCTCGATTTGTGCGAATTTATTAAGAGTCAATGGGAGGAACTGGGCTTTACAATTAAGATCGATGTGAATCAAGCGGCGGTTCATCGCAAAATGGTGGCCGAACAAAAAATCACTTTTTTCAGAGGATCTTGGATTGCGGATTATCCGGATGCGGAAAATTATTTATCTCTTTTTTACTCTCAGAATGCAGCACCCGTTGGTCCTAATTATACGCACTATGCGAATGAAACATTCGATCGTTTGTACCGTCAATCGATGTCTGCTGCCACCGAACATGAGCGCGACTCTTGTTACCGGTCAATGGATCGCCTGATGATGCAGGATGCGCCCGTAATCATTCTATATTACGATAAAGTGGTCCGATTAACACAACTGGGAATTAGTGGATTACCGGCTAATGCCATGAATAATTTAAATTTGAAATACGTCCGTAAGTCAATCGGAGGTTGAAGAGTTTATAAGCCGGGTTTTTTCCAGGAGACGTAACAACTGATCGGGAAATGATCCGAAAGTTCGCCGTGATGGGTTTTGTATCCGAAGGATTTCATCCTTTTGTCGTGAAACAAATAGTCAATGCGAAACGAAGGAAATGGTCCTGAGTAGGTCTTGCCAAAACCAATTCCGCTCTCGCGGAAGGCATCCTTCAAATCATCGGAAAGCATGGTTACCGAATATGAAATCGGGGTATCGTTGAAGTCGCCGGCCAGAATAACGGGATACGGACTATCGGCGATCATGTCATGAATGATTTGCACCTGATTGGACCGCTTTTGAAAAGCCTTTTTTAATCGTCGAAGAATATTAAGCCCGCCAGCCAATTGATCTTGTTCTACTTCATCTTTTCCAATGTTCTCAATGAAACGGTAATCTTCTTTTCTAAAACGGATGCTTTCAAGGTGGGTATTGAATACACGCACTGTGTCTTCGCCTATTTTTAAGTCAGTATAGATCACAATGTTGCCACTGTTCTTGGAAAAATGCACTGCACCTCGATGCACAATAGGATATTTACTGTAGGTAGCAATTCCCCAATGGTCCGTGCCTCTCATGGTTACGGTGTACTCGATGTGAGCATATGGAGCTGCTAAGACACGTGTCAGTGCCTCTTTATTACGGAAGGAGAGCTTCGGATTATCGCTTGAATAGAATTCCTGAAAACAAACGATGTCTGGTGATTCCTGATGGAGAAATTTAAAAATATTTTCACGCGTTTCTGAATTGTGAAACCAGTTGTAAAGATCAAACAGCCGGACGTTGAACGACATAACTTTTACCGCTGGAATAAATCGATCGTAGTCAGGAGCCTTTGATCGGAACAGCGACGGTTCGTATATGTTAAAAATGTTTCCAATGCCCAAAAGGCTTACTCCTAAGGATACTAGGAATTTGCGGCTGCGTCGCCAGATCCAAATCAGACAGAAGGCAAGATTAACCAGCAACAATGTGGTATACCCGATGCCGAACAGCGCCAACCACCAGGCTGTAGCCGGCGACACATATTTTGATAAATAAGACAGGATGAGTGCAACAAGGAAAACGATATTTACCACCCAAACCACACGGTGAGGAAAGGAATAACGCTTCTTGGGTGTCACTTGATTCATTCTTGGTCCTTGCTGGCTTTGAAAAGGAAATCCCGCTCTTCACTGCTTAGACTGCCATAGCCGGAGCGACTAATTTTATCCAGGATTAGGTCCAAGCGCTCTTCGCGATCTTTTTTAGCTGTAAGATACTGACTATCGGAGCCTTTAGAAGAACGATGAACGGTACGCATGGTTCGATGCTGAAAGCCGAAGGTTAACAACCGTTGTAACCAACCTGAAATATCAGTGCCTTGACGGAGAAAACGAACGAATAGATAACCATACAATGCACCGCCAAGATGTGCGATGTGACCACCTGTGTTGCTACTACTAATGTTGATGACATCCATTACTAGAACTGCCAAGGCAATCCATTTGATGCGGACAGGTCCGAGTAGCACGATGGAAAATTCATAGTCTGGAAGCAAGGTAGCTGCAGCAAGTGTAATGGCCATGACACTGGCCGAAGCTCCCATGGCTACGGATATCGGTAAGTCTCCAGCAAATAAGGGAATCGTATTGAAGGCTAGAATATAAAAGAAGCCACCAGCGATTCCTCCTAGCAGGTAGGTCGCTACTAGTTTTTTGGGTCCAAGGTATTCCAGTAATAATCGACCAAAGTAATAGAGAAAAAGCATGTTGCTTAGCAAATGAAAGAATTCCCAATGCAGAAACATGTAGGTGATAATCGTCCATGGCTTATGCATCAACCTGTCAATAGAAGCAGGAAGTGCCAGGGATTCAGTCACATCAATTTCAATGAAAATAGGAAAAAGGAAAAGTCCGGAAATAGCATTGATTATCCGTATCACTAGGAAGATGCCCACGTTGAGCAGCATGATGCGCTGCAGTGGATTGAGGCCATGCAGGGACGTGCGAAGTCGCTGAGAAAGACCGCTCATGCTGAGTTAGAATCGATGGTTCCTGCGTTGCTGGTTGCGCCAATAAAGTATGACCAGAATACCTGTTAACAATCCTCCAAGATGCGCAAAGTGTGCCACGTTATCGCCGGGACGGTTAGCGACACCCGAAAACAATTCAATGGCTCCATATAGTATGACAAAGTACTTGGCTTTGATGGGTAGAGCAAAGTATATGTAAATGATACTGTCAGGAAAAATCATCCCGTAGGCCAACAATAAACCGAATACAGCTCCGGAAGCGCCCACGACAACAGGGGCATTTAAAAGATCCATTTTGAATTGAGCCACATACCCAACGCTCATTTGAATTGCTTCTGCAGGATTAGTTGCATACAAAGCATTGAAATCATGCGAAAATGAATTGTAATGTTCAATTAAATCGCTTGAATTATAGAGCGTAAATACTTCTGAATTCGTTAGGTACTGCAATTTGGCAAAGTCAGGATTTGCGAGGTAGTCGTTTAACAACTCGAGGGATGGCCTCATTTCGTAATAAACTATCGCATAGTGGCACAAGGCCGCACCAAGTCCGGTTAATAAGTAGTAGGTCAGGAATTGCTTTCCACCCCACACGTTTTCAACGGCTGCACCAAACATCCAAACAGCAAACATGTTGAAGAATATATGCTGGAAAGATCCGTGCATAAACATGTAGGTCACGAACTGCCAGATGCGGAATTTGCTACTTTCGAAATAGTGTAGACCAAGAAAATCCTCTAGATCGACCCCTTTGTTTTTCAAAACGACGGTGGCCAAATAGAATATTCCATTGATGATGAGAATGTTCTTCACCACTTCTGGTAAGAAGGAGAATCGTCCGGGGCGGTATTCCTGAGAGGTCA
>CANIAS010000114.1 GCA_947465495.1 Candidatus Pollutiaquabacter sp.
GCGTCGTTTTTTCCATACCTGACTTTCCAGGCAACCTAGCAAGTGAGCGATCTGACGATCGGCATACCCCTTCTTCTTGGCAACCATCATTAATTCCCGCGGTAGTGTTTCCAGGGAATATTGTTGGATTTCCTTTTCAAGCACGATTAGTTCTTCAATCTGACGGAGAAACCACGGATCGATTTTAGTGAGCTTGCGAATGGTATTGAACGGAATACCGAGCTTGAAGGCATCGTAAATATGAAACAAGCGATTCCAACGTGGTCGCTCAAGACTATCCAGAATATCTTCCTGATCACGAATTTCTCGACCATCGGCGCCAAGTCCATTACGTTTTATTTCGAGTGACTGACATGCCTTTTGCAAGGCTTCCTGAAATGAACGGCCAATTCCCATGGCCTCACCTACTGACTTCATTTGCAGACCTAGGTGACGATCCGTGCCCTTGAATTTATCGAAGTTCCAGCGGGGAACTTTTACAATGACATAATCCAACGTAGGCTCAAAGAAAGCGGAGGTGCTTTTTGTGATCTGATTTTTCAGTTCATCCAGATGATATCCGATGGAAAGTTTGGCGGCAATCTTAGCAATGGGATAACCGGTTGCTTTGGAAGCCAAGGCGGATGACCTGGAAACACGTGGATTGATTTCAATGACAATGATATCGTCTTCGTTATCCGGATTAACTGAAAACTGAATATTGCAACCTCCGGCAAAATTACCAATGCCGTTCATGCATTTTATCGCAAGGTCACGCATCCGTTGGTACGTCGTATCCGAAAGTGTCATCGCCGGTGCCACGGTTATGGAATCACCTGTATGTATTCCCATCGGATCAAAATTCTCAATGGAACAGATGATGATGACATTTCCGTTGGCATCGCGCAAGAGCTCCAATTCGAACTCTTTCCAACCCATGATGGATTGCTCAATTAACACTTCGTGCACTGGAGACGCATGAAGACCGCGATTCAGCGCAGCATCAAATGCATCCTTCGTATGAACGAAACCTCCGCCTGTTCCACCTAGTGTGAACGAAGGTCGGATGACCAATGGAAATCCGATTTCCTGCGCAATCTCTTTGCCTTCTAAAAAAGAAGTTGCTGTGCGTCCTTTGCATACACCTGCTCCAAGCTCCAACATTCGCAACCGGAATTTCTCTCGATCTTCGGTGGTGTGAATTGCATCGATATCAACACCAATAATTCGTACACCATATTTATCCCAGATACCAGACTTCTGACAATCGATTGCAAGGTTCAACGCCGTTTGTCCACCCATTGTTGGTAGCACAGCATCGATCTTCTGTTTTTCAAGACTTTCAACGATAGATTTTTTAGTCAGCGGTTTTACGTAGATATTATCGGCTGTAACCTTATCGGTCATGATGGTAGCCGGATTGGAGTTAATCAATGTGACCTCGATTCCCTCCTCTTTGAGCGAACGTGAGGCCTGACTACCGGAATAATCAAATTCACAGGCCTGACCGATAATGATCGGTCCGGAGCCGATAATAAGTACGGATTTTATGGAAGTATCTCTTGGCACAGCTGGAAGATTATGATTTAGATTGGACTTATTTTCAGCAACTTAACATTCTAAAACCTTTTGGTTTGAAATCCCCCAAAGATAACGGTTCGAGTCGTCCTTCTACATAAAGTTTATCGACACATGTTGATAACCGAATAGTCTGGCAGACCTCGGAAAACGAATAATTTCATTCAACTTTGTCCGTCAGGAATGAGCGCAATAAAACCTCCGATTTTACTCGACTGTGGCCCCTGGCACGTAGAATGCCTCTGCTTTGGCAAGGGCGATGAATTCTTAATTGCATTTCATGGTTTCGATAACGACGCTGCCGATTTCGCTGTTTTCGAGCCCTACCTTTCACAACATTATACGATCATTTCGGTCAACCTGTTTTTTCACGGCAACAGCTTTATCGATGGACCGCCTGCTAATGCAGAGTTCACAGCTGATGAGCTTAATAAATTATTTACTGTCCTAAAAAAACACTTTCGTTCCGAACGCTTTTCACTGCTGGGTTTCAGCTTAGGCGGCAGGATTTGTTTATCCCTCATGGAAAGCCATGGCAAATACATTGATCGCGTTTTCTTACTCGCTCCAGACGGACTTCGTATTAATCCGTGGTACCGGTTCGTTACTAGTCACCCTGTGGGTCGGTGGCTTTTTCAACGGGTCAAGGAGAAGCCTCGCATCTTTCTTAAAGTTGCCGATATCTTAAGGGCAATGCGCCTAGTTGGCGAAAAACAATACCGTTTCGCCTGGGCACATTTCAATACCACCGCCAAACGAATGAAAGTTTATAATGTTTGGATGGTTTTTCGGCAAATACTCCCTGACATTGACAAAATCCGGCAGGTGATTGTCCGATACAACATTCGGGTGGATTTGATCTTTGGGAAGCGAGATGCCTTCATTCGATCTAGTCATGCGAAGCGATTGGTAACGGGAATTACCGATCAATGTCGCATACATGAGTTAGAAACCGGACACAATCTATTGAAGCCGGAGATTGGCGAACTAATAGCCCGCCTGATGAAAAGCGAAAAATAAGAGGCTGCCCTTTTGAGGCAGCCTCTTGAAGTAGTAAACTATCGGAAAGCTTATTTAGCTTTCTTCTCGTCAGAAACAGTCAACTTATGGCGACCGCGCTTACGGCGGGCGGCAAGTACACGACGACCATTAGCGGTATCCATGCGCTTGCGGAAGCCATGTTTATTCTTTCTACGACGGTTCGAGGGCTGGAATGTCCGTTTCATGATTAAATCTCGTTTTTTACCTTAAAAACAGGACGGCAAAGGTAATGATAGTTTTTGATGGAGCAAACAATTTCAACGAATCAAATAAAAAAAAGGCTATTCAGATAAGTAGACCACCTTCTTGGATTCGAAAAAATCTTCCGAAAAATAATCTTTTAGGTCAAAAACGATGATTTTACGCTTAAATGGACGAATCTCCTCTTCGAGGTCACCACCTTTAAGATATAATGTCCCATTCCTAAGGGTGTTTTTTCCTCCTGGTCGAATGAGCTTTTGTGTCCACGTATGGAATTCAGGCAAGGCAGTAACGGCACGACTAATGACAAAATCGGCAGAATGACGTGGTAGCGATTCGGCTCTAGTCTGCTCTGCTGTGACATTTTTTAGCCCTAAATCCTTAACAATAGCTTCTACGACGCGAATTTTCTTTCCAATAGAATCGACCAGATGAAAGCTGGATCCAGGAAAAAGGATAGCAAGTGGAATCCCTGGAAATCCCCCACCTGTACCAACATCTATCAACCTGGTTTCGGGCTCAAAGGAAATTACTTTTGCGATCCCCAGTGAATGCAAAACATGGTGCCAATAAAAATTTTCCATGTCCTTCCTGGAAATGACATTAATCTTGGCATTCCATTCTTCGTAAAGCGGCAGCAATCGACCGAATTGGTCCTGTTGTTCCGTAGTAAGTTTCGGGAAGTAATGAAAAATTGTTTCAGCAGACATGGCGGTTCAATACCCTGATGAATGACGATAAAAAGTAAGAACTAAAAACAGCTGCGAATAAGGTTCGTTAGATTTGCTCTTCTTTGTTCTTCAAAATCTGATACAGGAATTCACGGGCTCGGAACAACTGTGCCTTGACAGTACCAAGTGGAAGTTGCAATTCATCGGCAATCTCCTCGTACGATCGCTCGTGGAAGTAGCGTAATTCTA
>CANIAS010000115.1 GCA_947465495.1 Candidatus Pollutiaquabacter sp.
ACCAAGGAAAACTTAAGGAGATTGTAGATCTCAAGAAGAAGTATGAATTCCGTCTCTTTGTAGACGATGCTCATGGTTTCGGCACTATGGGAAAAACAGGCGCCGGTACTGGTGAACAACAAGGTGTTCAGGATGGAATTGATGTCTATTTTGGCACTTTTGCAAAGAGTATGGCATTGATCGGTGGGTTCATTTCATCCAACGAAGATGTCATAGAATACCTGCGCTACAATATGCGCTCCCAAATTTTCGCGAAAACGATGCCTACTCCATTGGTCTTGGGTGCATTGAAACGTTTGGAATTGCTACGTTCACAACCCGAATTAAAAGACAATCTCTGGAAAATCGTTAACGCCCTTCAAGATGGCTTGAAAAAAGCTGGATTCAATATCGGTAACACGGAAAGTCCGGTAACTCCTGTTTACATGAACGGTAGTATTCCGGAGGCAACCAACCTGATTTATGACCTTCGGGAGAATTACGATATTTTTTGTTCAATCGTGGTGTATCCGGTAGTTCCAAAGGATATGATGATACTACGATTAATTCCTACCGCCGTACATACCTTGGCTGATGTCCAATACACTATTGATGCCTTCAGTAAAGCGCAAGTGAAGTTGAAAGCTGGTGAATACATGAGTGATAAGATTGCTGCATTCTGATAGTACTACTCTTAAAAATCTATAACCTGTTCATAACTAATTACTAATCTCCAAATCTCCAACATCATGAAAGAATACGAAAAAATCAAGCAATTGGTCGCAGCTATCGAAGAGGATGTGATCAAGTTTTCCGAAAAAGGAAACGCTGCCGCAGGAACTCGTGTACGTAAAGGACTGCAGGAAGTAAAACGTGCCTGTCAGGAAATGCGCGATGCGATCCAGGACCAGAAGAAAACCGAAGGCAACGACTGATTGTCAGCTATTCAGGACTTTCAACCCGAACAATTGTTCGGGTTTTTTTTTCTATCTCATCGAATGATGAAGTACTTTTTGGTTTAAACCATTTGAATTCGGATATTTGCAGCCCTTCAACCACAAATGGCGAGGTAGCTCAGGTGGTTAGAGCGCAGGATTCATAACCCTGAGGTGGAGGGTTCGATTCCCTCCCTCGCTACCAAGTGCAGTGTGAGTTTTGAGTTTTGAGCGTGAGTATTTTCACACACCCAAAACCCAAAACTCACACTTTTTTTTGAATGAAATCAAGAAGGACTTTGTAATTGTGCGTGTGCGTGTGATTTTTTTCACGCTCAAAACCCCAAACGCACACTGTTTTTCATGCGCACTCAATTTCCAAAAATCAAACTATTTTTCCGTTGTTATCCTTCGGTAAAACACGAATCAATCTAAAAATTTGGTGTAGTGTTTTATACTTCTCAAAATGAACGTAAGTGCCGCCGTTCCAATTAATACAGATTGAAACGTTGCTCCCAATGCATAGGTTCCGTACATCTTATAACCCATGAGCAGTTCGACATAGACGAATCCAATAACGGTAGCCAATACACCAGAATATTCGCGACGTAATACAGGCTTAATGGAAAAAGGGGTATTAGGCGGAATAAAGCCAGTGAATTTTGGAAAGAATGCAGGTATGCGGGATGACCACTCCAGAAATGAACTGTTAAATTTCCCCATTAAAAAATGTTCTTCTGCCATCATGATACGTTCGTAATAAACCCAGTACAGCAGTGAAAAAATAACCGAAAAGGAGATGCTTTTTGTGAAAAGAACAATCCCAAGCCAAATCAAGTAATTTCCCAAATAAAGCGGGTGCCTGACCAGCGAATAGATGCCACTCGTATTTAATTGTTCCGCCACTTGTTCCTTTGTATTTCGGCCGGATGTTCCGTGAGGTGTTGTTCCAACCGTGTAAAATCTCACAGCAAATCCAACCAATGAACAAACAAAAGCCGTGTAATTCATGCATCGTAAACCCATTGGCGACCAACATGTATAATCCGCATAATAAACCGCTGGTACCGCCATCAAGAACAGCACTAACGGGAGTTGTCCTCGGTACTTAAAAAGCCACCTTCCGGACGATTGCATTGATTCGATTAACCCCATAGTGGGGCGAAATACGGCATATATTTGGTGATTAGCAAAAAGAATATGCCCCTACTACTTCATTGCAATTAAAAGCGTACCTTAACGACCCTTTAAAAATCAACCCTTTGCGGGTAAAAATGAACAGCAGCGAGATGAAGGAATCTACAGGAAATAAAAAGCAAAAATATACGGTCGAATTTGAATTCAAATCTTCACCGAAGATTCTTTTCAATTACCTAAGTAACGCCAGCTCGTTGGAAGAATGGTTTGCCGATAAAGTGGTGATTCGTGAAGGTGATTACGTCTTCTTTTGGGATGGTAGCGAGCAACGCGCGCACATCGTATCAAAGAAGGAAAACCAATTGATTAAATACAAATGGGTGACCGACGATAAAACGGACGACTCATTTTTTCAATTTGAATTGGTACAAGACGAACTTACGAACGACATTGCTTTGGTTATTACGGATTTCGCCTATGAGAACGAGCGCGAAGAATCTATCCGCTTATGGGAAAGTCAGATCCACGAATTGAAACACCACATTGGTTCGTAACCGCTACTTCAGAAATTCCCCTAAAACTCGAACAGTCTCCAGCGAGAATGTATCAAATCCTTCTACCTGATCCAGTGGCCACGTTCTCGCAAGCTTGATAAAACGAAGTTCTTCGCTTTTTTGAATAGCCGCTTTTAGTGACAACTCTTCCAAGGGCTGATAATTCGAGGTTTCCAAATGATATTCCCAAGGCTGATCCGCCACACAATATAGGATTCCACTTTTCATCAGTCGGTTCAAGCGATCCTCTAGCCTATCTTTATAAAAATCAAAGGCAGATCCTTGAACGTGCAGCGTAAGGCTGAATTCATGACCCCACCAGCACATGGTACGCAAGGCAAATACATACTCCTGACTGAAATGTCGTGGGAAATCCATCAAGGTATAGGGAAATCCACGGTAATTTTCCCCGCGAAAGATCTTTCCACGAGCTGTATCGATCCGTAATGGCGGAAGATTCCAGGTCTGGATAACATCCGACCAACGTTCTTTATTATCGGCAAATAACCGGTCTAATTTATCCGTTACGGCTTTTTTCAGGATGAAAAAACGCTGATCACCCAATACGGCCAATTCCTGTTCACTAAAGTCCATTTTTGTAAATTGCGTCACGTAAAACTACAGCTATAAAGATACGTTGAAGAAGCTAACCCTATTGCTATTGCGCTCCTTTGCCGGACCGTTTCTGCTGACCTTCATGATCGCCCTGTTCGTGTTAGAGATGCAGTTCCTATGGAAATACATCGACGATTTGGTTGGAAAAGGCTTAGGATGGATCGTGATAACCCAACTCATGCTCTTTGTATCCGTCACGTTGGTGCCTTTGGCGCTTCCACTGGCACTGCTCCTCTCTTCCATCATGACCTTTGGAAACCTGAGCGAACACTCTGAACTGACAGCTTGTAAGTCAGCCGGTATCAGCTTGCAACGAATTATGCGACCACTGACACTGACGGCTTTTGCGATTGCCGTCGGAGCCTTTTTCTTTAGTAATTACGTATTACCCATTGCTAATCTGAAGATGAAT
>CANIAS010000116.1 GCA_947465495.1 Candidatus Pollutiaquabacter sp.
TAAAAATTCTGGATAACGCTGGTAATACGCTATGTAGTTATCTATTCAATGGCTCTAACGATGAGGATGATGAATTTGTAGATGTAGCTCGTGACGTACTAGGAAACATTTATGCCATTGGATATACCAAAACCACCGATCAGAAAAGTAATTACCTTCTAGTTAAGTTTAACGCTTCGCTATGTGATACCGTCTGGACCCGACAATACAACTATGTAGTAAGCCAATCCGATAAAGCCGAGTCCGTTGCATTGGATCCCAACGGGAATATTTACATCACAGGACGTAGTGATCAAAATGCAAACGATACCACCGACAATAATGACATCGTAACCATCAAGTACGATCCTTCCGGTAATTTAATTTGGAGTCAACGTTACAATGGAACTGGAAATCTGCGCGACGAACCTGCCAAATTACTGATTGATCATACCGGACACGTAGTTGTTTGCGGTCGTGCAGAGAACATACAAAACGACGACATCGTTGTGTTGAAATACGATGTCTCCAATGGCGCTAGTTTTTGGACTGCGCCAGGTTTCTACCAAGGTCCATTTTCCAACGATGATCGTGCCTTAGGGATGGACATTGATGCCAATGACAATATCTTTGTTTGTGGATACAGTCAAACAGGTCAAGGTACCGCCTCTGATGATGGAGTAGTCGTTAAGTTTTCGGGAGTTAATGGTAGTATTTCCTATTCGAGAAATTACGATGGAAACGGATCGGGCAACGATCAAGCAGAAGCCATCGCTGTGGATTTGCAAGGTAATGTCATTGTGACCTATCACTCAGATTCAGACAGCGATCCATTGATTGCAAATTACGACATGGTCACTTATAAATACAGTAATGACCTGACCACCGAATCGTGGAACACGCCAGCAGTTTATAATGGTCCTGCCAATGGTGATGATCTACCAGTCGCTCTTATTACCGATGCCCAAGGTGGAATCTACTTGACCGGAAAATCTGAATTTTCTATAACTCCCACCTCTGTCAATAATGATATCGTTGCAGTACGGTATGATAATGCTGGTAATCGCCTATGGGTGGTCAATTACGATGGAACGGCACAAGGAGACGATGCCCCCAATGCCATTAGCCTGCAAGGAAATTTACTATGGATTAGCGGTTATGCCGAGACCAATGTGCATTACCAGAAAGATGCTTTGGTGTTGAAATATGACATCACCACAGGACTGCCGGAATACTTTTCTTCAAAGGGCGATGGAATGTTGGCGTATCCCAATCCAGTCTCCAATAAATCCATCTTGAATCTTTCTTCCCGTGAGATGATAGATGGTATGGTTTCGGTTTTTAGTTCGACTGGGGCACTCATTTTTTCAGACAAATTCAGTAATGGTTTTAAGCAGTTGAATCTTTCCGGGTGGGCGCCTGGACTCTATCAGGTGAAAATCATGAACAATCAACTTGTTTATACAAATCGTATCATTGTGGAATAATAGATTGTCATGAAGAAATTTTTGTCTCTATGCTTTGCCATTATTCCATGGTTGGTATTTTGCCAGACCAATATCCATCTATTAAGTACGTACACGTTCACTGGTCAACGATTGTCAGGCTGTTGGCATTATCGAAGTTCTTCAGGGCATGAGTACGGTTTAATCGGAGCTGAACAGGGTATTGCTTTTTTGGACATCACCCAACCCAATTCTCCCCAGTATTTATTTCAACTTCCCGGTAACACTAGCATTTGGCATGAGGTGAAAGTTTCAGGAGATTTTGCTTATGCAGTTAGCGAGGGAATTGACACCAATGGCGTTAAAAACGGTGTGCAGGTGATGGACCTTCGGTATTTACCAGATAGCGTTCCGTATCATTTTTGGCAAGGCGATGGGCTTATTGCGGGACAGTTACAAATGGGTCATACAATTACGGTTGATGACCAGTATATTTATGTAAACGGTCACAACATCAATTCGCTTGGCCGTGGCGTGCTGATTTGTAGTATCGCTGACCCTTGGAATCCAACCTATGTGGGTGCCGTTACTCAAAATTATTCCCACGATTCCTACGTTCGCGGCGATTTACTCTATTCCAGTGAAATCATTGCCGGTCAGTTTGCCATCTACGACATTGCGAATCGCGCACAACCTGTGTTACTCGGCACACAAACTACCCCTGGTGCTTTTAATCATAATTCCTGGCTAAGCGACAATGGTCAAGTGCTTTATACCACCGATGAGCGTGGCGGCTTTCCATTGGCTTCATACGATGTGTCTAATCCTGCCAATATAACTCAGCTCGACGCTTATTACACCATCAATTTTCCTTCCAGTGAAGTACACAATGTGCGAGTGATCAACGATTACCTGATTAATCCTTCGTATGGCAGTCAACTGACCATTGTGGATGCCACACGACCTGATAACTTGATCGAAATTGGTAGTTATACAACGGGGTCTTTTCTGTGTTGGGATGCAGATCCGTTCCTGGCTTCCGGCGCTATTTTAGCCACGGATATGAATGCCACTGCAGTCTATTTGTTTGAGCCCGTCTATCAGCGTGCTTGTTACCTTGAAGGGTTGGTATCGGATTCAGTAACCACTTTCCCCTTGCCTGGATCTTCCGTGACAATCATTCCTACTACTGTCACCAAGACCTCCGACAATCAAGGGCGTTTCCGAACAGGAACTGTGAATGCCGGCACCTATGATGTTCTTGTTTCGCGTACAGGCTATACCTCGAAGATTGTTTCTGGTGTTAGCTTGCAAAATGGCGTGGTGACATCGTTGAATGTAGCGCTGGCCCCTGATAATATTGGTATTGATGAAACCGAGTTTACTAACCTGCTACAAGTATATCCGAATCCAGCTGCTCGCGAATTAACTATTATGAAAAAATCCTCGGATGCGATGCAATTGCAACTACTGGATTTTGCCGGTAAACAGTTGCTTTTTGAAAGTCTTCTTGGTGAAGCAGGAACGGAGGTTATGCTGCCTTTGAACGATGTGTCAAATGGTTGTTACCTACTGCGATTACAGACCTCTGAAGGCGTACTTTTCCAGCGTTTGGTAGTGGCCCATTGATTACGATTATTCTGGCATGGCTGCGATACGGTCAAGTACTGTTTCAATCAACGTCAGCATGGTTTCTTCTGCACGATGCGTGTGTTCGTTAGTGATTCGATTGGCTACGATGGCATTAACGGAGCAACAATGGTGTCCTAAGATTTTGGCGAGTCCATACATCGCGCCGGTTTCCATTTCAAAATTGGTGACACGGTGTCGATCAAAATGAAAGCTATGTAGTTTTTCGATGAAGTCCGGAATTGCTAACTCGTACCGCAATACACGACCTTGTGGAGCGTAAAAACCAGAGCAGGAGGCGGTAATGCCTTTATGCATTCCCTCGCTTATTACATGTTCCAGTTTGCTGGAGCAACGCGCCAGATAAGATTGTGGAAGGACTCCACGAGTTGGGTAATGGTTGCGAAAGGCTGCTA
>CANIAS010000117.1 GCA_947465495.1 Candidatus Pollutiaquabacter sp.
AAGTACTGCGAAGAATACGATGGCAAGAATCTTACGTTCTGACATTTTAAAGCGTTTTGTGATGTATTCAACGTAACCGTGTGATGGTTGTTTCATTTGTAAACGTATTTTTACATCGTATGAGTACGGAGCTATTCGTTTTGTCGCCTGAACATTTCATGCGTGAAGCATTGAAAGAGGCGCACAAAGCATTCGAACAAGATGAGGTGCCAGTAGGTGCCGTAATCGTGTGCGACAACCGCGTGATTGCACGCGGGCACAACCTAACGGAAAAACTGAATGATCCCACCGCACATGCGGAGATGCAAGCCTTTACAGCTGCCACCAATTTCATCGGCGGAAAATACTTGGATCAATGTACGCTGTATGTCACCATTGAACCGTGTGTGATGTGTGCGGGAGCATCCTATTGGACGCAGATAGGAGCCGTCATCTTTGGCGCCAAAGATGAGAATAAAGGCTTCTTGGGAGTATCTAAGAAAATACTTCATCCAAGATCCATCCTTACTGGAGGTGTACTTGAGAAAGAATGCAGTGAATTGATGAAAGAATTTTTCCGACGAAAGCGGAAGAGCTAATCAATTACTCAAACATTGATTGCATCCAACACCGCCTTGTTCATTGGTTTATTGAGGAACTTATAGACGTATGGATTCTGATTGGCGCGGTTAAGGTCTTTGAAACTCTCCGTCGTGGAGAGCATTACTACTTTACTCTGCTTGCGCACCGCTTCCGGTTGTCCTGAAAATTCATCCAAAAAACCGAACCCATCCATACCTGGCATCATGATATCGAGGAAAATGATGCGTGGCAGTTCGCTGCCGCTAGCCGCACGTTTTTTAAGGTCTTCCAAAGCGTTGACTGCGGAAGAGTGAACAATAATTTCCTGCGCAAAAGACTCCGTCTCGATCAACTTCTTGTTGATGAAGTTGTCCAATTCATTGTCGTCGACCAACATTACTACTGGATATCGGAAATTGCTCATGTTCGAAACGGGGTTTTTCAGAGGTGTCAAGGCTCGAAGTTAGCATTTCCAGCAAGAATAAAAAACGTGTCAACTATCTAAAAACAAAAAGCCGCTGTTAGCAGCGGCTATATGCTTGATTTGTTCCTGTCATCGGATCAAGGTAACAGAACCTGTGCGAGACCGTTTTCCTGTTCCTTGCGTAAAAACCTGATATACATAGGTGCCTTGTTGCACCGGTTGTCCTTTGTAACTGCCATCCCACTGTTTAAGTGGACTATCTGACTCAAAAATCACTTCACCCCAGCGGTCGTAGACCAATATTTCATAATCCTGAACACCTTCACCTTTGATACCAAACTGGTCGTTGATTCCGTCGCCGTTTGGAGTGAACGCATTCGGTATGTACATGCGTAGCGGTGGAATGACTTCTGCATAATTTGACTGACTTACTACCGAGGTGTCGCCACGACGGAAAGCAGTAACCCTATACAACTTATTTTGAAGGACATCCTGGCTGAACACTTGACCTGCCCAACATGTGATCAGTGAAAAGAAAATAAACCGTTTCATGGTGGTGTAATTAACAATCACTACTAATCTAACTCCAAAGAGCAGTTGGAGGGTGCTAAAAAGGGCAACTGCCTTGACAGTGTAAGAAATTGACCCATTTATGTTGAAACCCTCGCGATTACACGAAACCTCGATAGAATCACAGTAGGGGTAAAAATCCAAGTGTTTTTCTGCGTATTTTTGTAGTATAAATTCAACTAAAATGCCTTATCCAGAATACATCTGCACCCCGATGCGCCAAGAACTCACTTCAGTCGGTTTTGAAGAATTAAAAACACCAGAAGATGTCGATCAGGTGATTCCGGCAGGAAGCGGCACCGCACTACTCGTGCTTAATTCCGTTTGTGGTTGCGCAGCGGGCACTGCACGCCCTGGCGTGAAACTCGCATTGCAAAATGCCAAAGTCCCTAACAAACTTTATACGGTTTTCGCAGGACAAGATTTAGAAGCAACTGCACAAGCCCGTAAATACACCCTGCCTTATCCTCCCTCTTCCCCTGCAATTGCATTATTCAAAGACGGCAAACTGGTCCATTTTGTGGAGCGCCATCACATTGAAGGACGAAGTGCCCAAATGATTGCAGACCACTTGCGGTCGGCCTTTGAGGAATATTGTTGATAGAGCATAAACGGTAATTACCGTTTAAACCACTTGGGGTATCGCGCTCTAATTGGCCGATCAATGACTTCGTAAACACGTTGCTTAAGCGTGTCCATGTCCGCCTCTGTCATCCCTTTTGTTTCAATTGGTTCATGGATAATTACTCGTGCTAGTCCTGGTCCACCAATACGGTGTTCGAAATCATCCGGGAGCAACACCCAATTATTTAAAAAGGTGACGGGCACAATCGGCACTTGCTTTGAGATGGCAATGTGAAAGGGGCCATTCTTAAACCGCCCCATGACTGGCCCATTGTGGTGAATGGTGCCTTCTGGAAATAAGGTAACACTGATTCCTTTTGACACATCAGATTCCGCACGCAATAACGCTCGGTGCGAATCGACCTTACTCTTTCGATTTACCGGAATATTCATTCGGTCAAAGAATTTACGGAACAAAGGCACCTTCTTTAGTTCGGCTTTACCCATTGTATGAAAATAGACCGGAATGCTGATATAGATCAACATAATGTCCAAATAAGACGTATGATTCGGGCAAATAACATATGCCTGTCCTTTTTCAAACTTGTAACGACTTTCGATGGTGTAAAAAAGTCCTACCGGCCACATAATCAAGTGCGCCCAAATCTTCTTTAATCGGAAAACCAATGGGAACCACTTTTCACGTTGCAGTAGGATAAAGAAAGTAGGATAAAAAAAGAAAAACGTCAGAACCGCATTGATAAAAAACAACGATCGCCAAATCCATTGAAATGGGAAAAGCAGATAGCGGATTAGTTGTTTCAAGATGATTTCGTTTGCTTAACGGGAGGCCTAAGTTAGCGAGTGAATCGTATAGCACCGCTATCCAACCATTGCATTCTTGTAATTATTTCTTGACCCTCCCTCCAAGTACTAGTTTCGCGGACGAACACTCGATGCAATTTTTTCTACTGCCTTTTCGGCACTGCGGAAACGTGTTGATTCCAACTTCGCCTCCAAGATCCAACGGACATATTCAGCGCGGTGTGAAGGTGGCAAGCATTGGAAGTTTGCCAGTAGCCCCGACTTCCTCAATGCTTTTATCAAATAATCCGGGGGCACAGCTTGTGGGACCTTCGCCGGTAGGACCTTTTTAGGCTTTTTAGGCTTTTTGACACCTTGTTCATTTATTGATAAAGCCTGCTTCAAGA